>CAKZVJ010000279.1 GCA_937923345.1 uncultured Saprospiraceae bacterium | reverse complement strand
GATTGCAAAAAATGAACTATTTTGGATGAGATTTTTTATTCTCGAAATTCAGTGATGCCTGAGCATCAGTGGATTGAGAAAATGAAAAATATCGCCAAAAGAGTCATTTTGTGGTTTCGTGACTTTTCGGAGCGGACTCATCCTTTATAATTCCTTTTCAGTTTCTCCACCAAAGGCAAATAAGACTCCACCCCCACTAGCTCTCTATTCCACCTTGTCCCCTGTCCATGCTTAGCGCGCCAGTAGTCCGCCAAGATGTCTCCCTGCTGCTCATAGTTGTATGCCATCCACTCAGCAGCACCGATTTCCAGTTGACCAATCCCCCCATAATTATATCCCTCTGGGGAAGACTGCGCACGCAGCGCCCGAGGTATGTAGACAGAACCAAGCACCGTGTACTGCCAGATGTGGATGAGCTCATGAACGAATAAATCCTCCCCCATCTCCCCAAAACTATTGATCGTATATATACCCACATAAGTGGCCTTAGAAACACGTGCAGTGACGGACAGTTGATCAATCCGTATGCGATCTACATCTATCGTATCGCCAAACAATGTTTTTACTATTTGCCGTTCCTTTGCGTTGAGTGCACGCGTAGGATACTTGAGCCATTCGCCAGCCGTTTCATAGATCTCTCCTACCCAAAATATATCTAAGACATAAAAAAACAAGTCCAGTACATACGCTATGGGTTGACTGAAAAAAGTAGAAGCACTTTTGTCTATCCCTGAATAGGTGCGAAAACATTTGAGATGTTGCCACAGACGAGCCGCACGTATGCGTAGAGAATATCCACGCCATCGGGCCCGCATAGCTTGCCACTTATATGAGGCACCGTACAGCTTCATTATTTAAAGCGCAATGCCTTTACCGGTTGTATGGTCGTGACCAAGTAAGAAGGCAGGATAAGAAATAACAGCGTGATCAGCATAGTCCCTGCATTCAGCATCAGTACCGTCCACAGATCTAGCGCTATAGGAGCCACACTCATATAATAATCCTCCTCGCTCAGTGTGATGAATTCAAATTTCTTTTGCAGCAGACAAAGCGTAATACCAATAAGATTACCCCAGATCAATCCAAGACCAATGATGTAAGCCGCGTAGTACATAAAGATCTTCCTGATATTCCAGTCTTGCTCTCCTACTGCCTTGAGTACCCCTACCATAGAAGTACGCTCCAAGATGAGTATCATAAGCGCCGTCACCATATTGATAATAGCTACTATGATCATGAGAATCAGGATGACCACCTCATTGATATTCTGTAGTCCCAACCAGTCAAAGATACCCGGAAACTTGTATCGGATCGACTCCGCAAACAACTTCAGCGGCAGCACTTCTTCGGTCAGATAGTATCGAAACACATCCAGGTCGTCGATATTATCTATGAAGACCTCAAAACCTCCCACCTCATCTTCTGACCAGCCAAGCAACTTTTGTACCTGACGGATATCCACCAAAGCAAAGCGCTTATCATATTCCTCCAGTCCCGTTTTATAGATGCCGCATATCTTCATACGCCGGTTCACTACTTGATTTTTATTGACAAAATTGACCGTCAGACGATCACCCACCTTGAGCTGCAATCGTGACGCCGTACTCATGGATATCAATATATCTCGCGACATCTCAGCATCCGGAAAAGTGATTGGATTTCCCTCCACTAGATAGTCTTTCATGAAGTCCCAATTATAATCTCGCCATATCCCCTTGAGGATAACACCTTCCATATCGCTATTCGATTCGAGGATACCCTCTTTGAGCCCATAGCGCTGGATATGCGCTATCCCCCCTTTAGTCAACTTGTCCTTTTTCTGAAAATTATATGAGTCATCACTGCCCCCATATTCGATCTGCCCCACCTCAGACAAAGAGGGATAAAAATCCTGATGGACATTGATCGGCTTACTCTCAAAACTACGGATGTAGTTGTTGTCGTTGATGTGTATATGCCCCCAAAAGCCAAACATCTTCGTCGTGATCTCATGCTTAAATCCTTGATTCAGCGCCGTCGACACAATCATCACAGTGAGACTCAGGGCAATCGCGACGATGGCAATACGTATGATCAATCTAGAAAAGCTTTTCTCTCCCGAGAATGACACCTTCTTCGCTATGAAATATGGAAAATTCATCTAGCGACAAGGTAAGGAAGATTTAGGGATTGTCCTTTCTTTTTTCGGCTTAAGCTTTTATTCAGGCTATGATTTGGGCGAGTGCCTATGGCTACAGCACCCGCCTGCGCACATAGACACCAGGCTATCCAGCACTCCGCTTTGCTGCGGTCCTTTGCCACCCTACCAAGCTAGGCACGGACTTCCCGAGCTCTAGTACCTTACGCTCGCGACTGCTTCCTATCCTTCTCGCGGAGATCTTTACGGAATGAATAATTTTATCCTAGTACAAAGGAGTAAGCTAGTGCAAGATCAATATTCGTATAATGCAAAACCACGGAGTGGTGAAAGCTTATAGCATTGGGTGTCAACCCAATGTAAATAGTTCTATAAAATCCATTTGGCGCGATTTTTCTTTTTTAAAAATCGTGACAAATGACCTACGGGGATAGCTTTTCAACTTTCGTAAC
>CAKZVJ010000278.1 GCA_937923345.1 uncultured Saprospiraceae bacterium | reverse complement strand
ACTTCATTGGCCTCAAAAGCTGGATAATCCAATGTATACCGAAACGATCTAAACAAGCTGGCTCTAGGAATTGCCCCCTGACTCTGCACCTCACTTCCTACATTGGGCAAAATATACTCCCACGCGATATTCAAATTTTCGTCAAACTCAACAAGACGTCCGTCACTAGCTACCGTCACCACAAAATTTCCATTGGGCAACATCGACACTCCAGCCATCCTAAAGGAAGTAATATCCTCATCCCCAAGAGTAGTACCGTAGGAAAACTCAGCTTGATCTGGTCCAAAGGGTAAATTGCCCTCCTTGAGATAGGTGCCATCCGTTTGTATAGGCGGGTTTATCCTATCCACACTACTGACTACTCCGCCAGGTCGATCTAGTCCATTATTGTATACAAATATTTTTCCTGCATTGGGTAAGCCTGCATCTATCCAAGCGGCATCATGCTGACTAAACAACTGTTGATCAATACCCGTCCCACTATCGTAGGCAGCAGGATTCCCCCACCGGTATAGAAAATCACCGCCCATCCCATAGCGTCCGCCTTCACTACCACGCGCCTCCTCGGTGGTAGTACTGTGATCTATGATATAAAACTCTTTGTGATTTCTCGAGTTGAGCAGGATCTGATCCAACTCTTCGTTGTAGTCTATAGAATTGCAATGCAACCAATCACTACCTGGATTACCGTCAAAGTAATTCAAATCAATTTTTCCTGGATGATCGGCTGGCGCTCCAAAGTTTGGCAGATTGCTGAGATTATCCTGTATGACATGTTCTATCGAAGACCATTCCCAGACTATATTAAAGTCATTGTTGGGTAAGGGTTCTATCTCAATTATTTTATCTACCCACAATCCTGCGGCAGGTGCTATCTCAAGTCGACGGCCGAGCGCAATAGCTTCTTCTTGTGGGACCAGATCATAGGCGATAGCCAAGATATTTCCATTTGGCAAGACAGCAATATCATGGTGCAGTACATTTTGCTCGTCTGACAAAACAAACTCCCAGATGCGTTCTCCCTGCCAATTAAAAATCTCTATGCCACCTCCTACTCCACCCGCAAAAAAAGTGTTGTTCGTTTCTCTTCGCGTGCGCACTATATTTCCATTCGGCATCAGATAGACAGACAGCCCTGGCGGTTTATCACTCTCCCACGTGTTGATGAGATTGCCACAATTGTCAATGAGGTAAGTATGTACAGAATTGGTTGGTGAAAACAAGGTATACCCATCATAGGCATTATCCGTTATCTGTATGGTGCCTATAGTATTCTCTTGGGCATGCAAGAACCCAGCAATTAGGCCAATAGAAATGAAAATAATTTTTATCCCATGCATTATCATAGTATAAAAATAAGAAGATTTAGCCTATCCATACCCATGAATAGCAGGAAGGTATGTAGCTAAAGTGTCATATAGCCTAATTAACAGCTCTAAAACTCGCCGCCTCCGCCACCATCGCCGCCAGCTCTTCTACCGCCGCGCTTCTTTTGTTGATTGATTCTGTAGTTTAGGGTCCCTTGAAATATTCTACTCCTCCACTGAAATTCACTTTTAGAGCGAAAATCATCTAATACCGTTGTAGAAATCCATTTTCTACTGTTAAATAAGTCCCTTACTGATAAGGTAATCGTGGCTTTATTTTTAAAGATATCTTTGCTCCATCCGATATCCATAAAAGCAATTGCCTCTCTACTCCCTTGTGGATTCTGCTCTGGTGCACGATAATTAAAACTCAATTGGGCATCCATGGATTTGGCAATTTTTATATTGCCACTCATTCTAGCAAACCAACTGTAGGCATCACTATTTCCGATATTCTCATCAGCGATGATAGATCGGAAGAAATTCACATTGGCATTTAGGTTTATATTTTTCAGTCTATAGTTACTAGATATCTCTAATCCTATGTCGTCTCTTGTATCTAAATTTTCAGGTCTCCGAATCGTACGAATGATATTGTCCTCTGGATTTTCTTCTACGACAATGGTTCTCCTAATCACATCTGTGCTTCGACGGTAGTATAGAGAAGAAGATATTGATCCATTCTTCAAGTAGCCCACCACAGATGCTTCATAGGCATCCGTAAACTCTGGATCTAAATTTGGATTTCCACTAAAGAAATTTCTTGCATCAGAAAAACTAAAAAATGGATTCAAATCCCAGAATCGAGGTCTACGGATTCTTTTACTATAACTCAATTGCCCTTGGATGACATCTGTAAATTTATAGTTGACATGCGCCGATGGAAAAAAGCCAGGATATGATCGTGGATTGTCTTCGTTGGTCTGCTGCAGCTCCGTATTGATATCGGTATACTCCCCTCTCAAACCGATCTGGTAAGAAAACTTATTGATCTCTCTTCCATAAATCAGATAGGCAGCATATATCTGCTCATCATAAGTAAAGTTGTTAGACAGTCCAGGTAGGGATTGCCATTCCTGTAAGGGGTCAAACTCTTCTACCAAATAATCGTTTTGTATCTCTCGCAAAGAAGCACGCACCCCTAATTCTAGTTTTGACTTATCCGTCAATGGCCAAGTATAGTCTGACTGCAATATATAGAGCCTCTCCCCCTCCGCATTATTAGATCGCTGCAGCAAATCCGGCTGCCCCAGGGGCACTTCATTGATATCGAAAAAGCGCTCCGACAAGGCAGAGCCTTCTACCTCATTGTTATCTTGATATCTAAAATCAGTCACCCACTCATGATCCTTACCCAGTTTCTTGGTGTAGTTGATAGACCACTCTAGTTTGTCTTCGTCTTCTCTTTCGTCATCAAATCTTCTGGTCAGTCCAGAGCCAATTACTTCACCGGTACTTATCAACTCCGTACGATCTGTGTACACTAGGTCTACTTCGTTTTCTTCATCACCGATGCGCAGATTGAAAGCAGCCGTCAAAATGTCGTTGTCCGTAAAATAATAATCCGTCCCAAAACGAATACTATTATTCAAGCCACCTCGAATATGATCTCGTCGCTGAAAAGAAAATTGATTCACATCATCTATCGTTTGTACAGAACTAGTCTCTCCAAAGCCAGGATTAGATCTTTGATTAATTCCATAATTCAGAAACCAGTTAAATTTTTCTTGTCTATAGTTTAGATTCAAGGACACTCCAGCAACTAAAGGATACCCACCCGTCAAATCTATCGAGCCATTAAATCCCTTCTTCTTATCTTTTTTGAGGATAATATTTATAATGCCTGCTTGACCTTCAGCTTCATATCTAGCAGAGGGATTGGTGATGATTTCTATCCTATCTATCAAGTTCGCTGGAAACGAACGCAGACCACTCGCATCTCCAAGTCCTACCAATCCGGATGGCTTGCCGTCCACTAAGATTCTTACCCCTTGGCTTCCTCTCAAACTTACACCACCATCTATATCGACAGTCAGTGAAGGCACATTCTCTAGTACATCAATAGCTGTTCCTCCAGCGCGGGCCAAATCTTTTCCCACATTGAACACTTTTTTATCTAATGAAAACTGAGTTGTACTTTTCTCCGCGACTACCTCTACTTCATCCAGCACCTCAGCATCCGCTATCAAGGCGATTTCGCCAAGATCCACTACACCATTTTTAGGACTGACTAGGATATCATTGACTGTAGTAGCCGTAAACGAAATGAACTCCACGACTGCATAAAATTTCCCTGGTTTTGTCTCGATTTCAAAACTACCATCTAGCTCTGTGATACCCCCAGAAACGATACTACTATCCTTTTGTGCATAAAGGGATATAGTCGCAAACTCCAGCCCCTGCCCAGATTGATCATCGATCACCTTGCCTTTTATTTTCATTGGAGGCAATTTTCCGCCTGGTCCTCCGGGACGACCACCTCGCTGCTGCGACATCAAATCAAAACAAAGAAAAACGAGCACCAAGCTCAACACGTAAACAGAGTAACTTTTCAAGTTTGTTATTTTTATAGATGGTTCGAAACGTTTTGTTTCAAACTCGATTTTATACGCAACGAAAATTACTTTTTGGATAAACTATTTTCCGTTGAGAATACGTAAAAGTGTTTAACACCACAGGCTCCAGAAAGTTAGCGATATAAACGACATTAACCCCTACATTTATCATAAGGGCTGCATATCATGCTATACTTGTTTATTTCATGGCATATTTTGCCCATTTCATGACATATTACGCCTATTTTGTGGCCGAAACTAAATCAGATACAATGTCAAAATTTCTCGACAAATTCAACCTAATCGACAAAGTGGCCATTGTCACTGGAGCATCCAAGGGTATAGGGGCCGCTATTGCAAAAGGATTAGCAGAGCAGGGTGCCAAAGTCATCATCTGCAGTCGTAAGCAAGAGGCCCTAGACAGCTACGCAGCAGAAGTAAAGGCCGAAGGAATCGAGTTGTTAGGCATCGAATGTAATGTGGGCGACGAAGCACAGCTTGCCAAACTGGTGGACAAAACGGTAGAGCACTACGGAGGGGTTGACATTCTTGTCAATTGCGCGGCTACCAACCCAATGTTTGGCCCGATTGATCAGATGGAGTCCAGCTTGTTTGATAAGATGATGGCAGTCAACGTCAAGTCTATTTTTACTTTATCCAACCTCTGTGCAGTACACATGCGTAAACGCGGAGGAGGCGCTATTATCAACATCAGTAGTGTAGAGGGCCTCAAGCCCAGTCCAGGTTTGGGCGTATACAGCATGACCAAGGCAGCCGTCAATATGCTCACCAAAAGTCAAGCAGCAGAATGGGGCGCCGACAATATCCGCTCCAATGCGATTTGCCCCGGACTCGTCAAGACCAAACTCAGCGCAGGCATCTGGAAAAACGTTGCGATGCTCGAAGCCTTTACCGATCGGCTACCGATTTCACGCATGGCCACGACAGATGAGATGGTCGGCCTAGCCCTTTATTTGGCCTCCGACGCGAGCAGCTATACCACCGGCGGCATCTTCAATTCTGACGGCGGATACATGTTGGGCTGATAGATAGTATTTTGAAACATCACGATTATTATGAGTCATCACGATCTCGATTCCGGCTAGCGCCTACATAGAGACGTGACCAGGCTCTCCATTCCTACCCCGACTGAAAAAAGTCGGGATACCATTGCGATCCTTTGCCCCTAGCGCGCTCCGCTTTGCCGAGCTTCATCCCTGCGGGACTACGCGACAGCATACAATAATATCTACTTCAATTTTGTAACCCACTACCGTAAACAAAAAAATGAGCCCCAAGCAAGTCAGGACTCATCAACATAAATGTTAGAATTAACCACTTAATTCAATTTTTCTTGCTAGTGACAGGAATTAGGCACTAGGCGCTAGGCGCTAACTTTGCGTTTATAATTTATAATTCACCATTGAGTCCACTCCGGAAAGTAGCGGATTGTAGAAAATGGGCTATTTTGGATGAGATTTTCTATTCTCGAAATTCAGTGATGCCTGAGTATCAGTGGATTGAGAAAATGGAAAATATCGCCAAAAGAGTCATTTTATGGTTTCGTGACTTTTCGGAGCGGACTCA
>CAKZVJ010000277.1 GCA_937923345.1 uncultured Saprospiraceae bacterium | reverse complement strand
TTATGACCGCAGCTAAGGCTACTAATCCAACTACCCACCAACGCAGGCCACCTTTCTTTTTACTTACTTCGCTGGCCATTTGTCTAATTTTAATTGTTCGTGTCCCAAGAAATCTTCTCTTGCTGGACTAAATATATCTACCAAAATACCAGGACTCTTACATACACAACCGTGCATCACATGTGGGGGTATGTAATAAGAATCTCCTCCTCGGATGATTCTCACATCATCCCCAATGGTCATTTCAAATTCTCCACTCTCTACATACGTTACTTGTGAATGATAGTGCTTGTGCAACTGTCCCACCGCACCAGTTTCAAACTTAGCTTTGACAAGCATGATTTTATCATCATAGCCCATGATTTGTCTTTGCAAGCCTTCCGCTACATCCTCCCAAGGAGTTTCTGAATCAATAAAATATTCCTTTGTTGGTTTTATGTTCTCGTGTAAACTACTCATTAATAATTATTTTTTCAATTTAGTGATTTGATAAATCCCATTCCATCTGTAGTTTTTGGCTCCCACAGATACTTCATGGATACTATTACTATTATTATCGGTGCGCGCAAAAAGCACTTCCCAGGTATAATCTTGATTTGAAAAAGCACAAATAATATAGTCCTTATCCGAATGGATTACCTTGACATTCTCGATACTCGAATAAGGATCTTTTGGTATTTCGGTAGTCTTGCTGTAGGTACCATGCGCTTCAAGCACGTTAAAGAAAATAGCTTCCTTAGTATTCAATTTTCTGTGAATCATCACAGGGTCTGATCTGAGATTGAAATTGGGATCATTGGCTCCCGCTCTACCCATGACCACTTTATCCCCAGCATGGCTAGCACTATGCTGTGTGTAAAATCGATTATTGCCAAACCAATTGAATGCAAAGTAGTCTTCATTTACAGAACAGGTACCTTCCTGCCAAATGTGTTGATAACCGTCTTTCTCTCCTAATGGACTAAGGCTACTCAAATTCTTTCCGCACGTAAAGCTAGTTTTCATTAAATGGCCCGTATACCATAAAGGCAAATCTATATTTACTCCCTCTTTAGATTCAATGGTAAAAAGATCGAGGATTAAAGGTTGAGAAAATTCCGCATCCTTATACAGCATCATGGTTCTATGTTGATTCACATTGGCATAGGCATTGTTTTCAATAGCACTTACAACTTTTATATTTTCTTGGTCCGCGTCAAAGTAGTACATTACTGGATCTACTACTTCTGCATTTTTGACTTTGGCTTTGTACTGAGAGCCCATATTAATAGTAGCCGTGTTATGCGCAATGGTTTGTTTTCCAAATGTTTTATTCTCTGGCAGATAACGACCTCCCGCTTTCTGATCTACATTGACCCAGCGTACCGCACCATAATCTTGTAGTACTTCACCAGCATCATTATAAAATGAATAGGATAAACGATCAAAGTGACCATGGCCCATACCATGCGTAGAAAATTTGAAAAGTAATTCTGCATCATCTATTCTCAACACAGAGATGCCGCCTTTGTCACCATTCACTCCGTCGCCATACACTCTAGATTCTTTTACTGGTTCGGAGAGGTTCATCGTCTCCAGTTTTTGAGCTACATAAAAGCCAGCGATATTGAAGGCAACTTTATTTTGCTTGGCTGCCCACTCTAATAATTGCACTTGCGAATTATCAATTAAATACATCAAATCAACGGCCATTACAATTTCAAAAGCCTTGTAGGTCATTCCTTTTTGTGAATCATTGATGGCAAAAAACTTACCCTGTGGATCGGTCAACTGTAGCAAGGTATTCGTGGCTTTTTTCAAGATGCCATTTCTGTATTCAAATATTTTTAGATCAGGTCTCTTATTGTGCAATGCATGACTAAACACCAAAAAAGGAAAGATAGCATACCGCTGATAATAAGGCCCTTCTGAAAAATAACCTTCTGGTGAAAAAGAATAATCTAACTGTGCCAAAAAGCCAGTCTGACGAATACCATCCTTCTTTATATACCCACCGTCATTATCTATCTCATCTGGGTTGATACCATCATCCTCCAATCCATATAAGGCTTTATGCAGTAGGGTATCATTATTCATAGCCAGTGCCATCAATCCTACCGCGGCATTCGCCCAAGTACTGTGGTTGTGAATACGATTGAAAAATTTAGGATTTTCTTCTGACAAGAAATTGGCAAAAGGTATAAACAAGTCTATTTCTAATTTTTCTCTTTCTGAGGCAGAAAGAAAATCATAAATACAATCATAAGCTTGGCTAGTAAACACCAACCAATTGGCATCATTGAGACACTGCCAAAATATTTTTCCTGTGGCATAAGATTTCATGGTAGGATGCAGTCCTAGGCTTGGATACATCTCGGCGTAGGCAAAGAGCATTTCTTTGACGAAAGAGGCATATTTTTCATTGCCGGTAAACTGATATAAGTTACCCGCCTTATGCATCAAGTTGTAATTTACTTTGTGCTGCTGATGGGTATAGCCGCCAGCCATATCTTTTGGTATAGGTACATCGATGCCCTTTAGAATAGCGAGGTCAATTTCTTTTTGTATTTGTAAGAGTTCCTTTTCGAATAAGGGGGCGGTCTTGAGACCTGACTTTATCTTAGTAATTCCCTCTTTGGTGAGTGTCAAAGATGGTCTTTGTGCACTCAATAAAGTAGTACAAGAGAAAAGTAAAAATAAGATGTAGTATTTAGTCATTTGCTTTGTCTGACACGGTTTTTCGAATGGCTATGAAATAGTTTTAAAAATTCATACTGAATTCCATGATTCCACTCAAATGATCCCACATGGCGTTTTGCGCTTCTTCTGGATTTTTGTACTCAATCATTTCTATAATTCTTCGATGCTCTTTTATGGTCTGTGCATTAGTATCCTTATTACAAACCTTATGCTCTGTAAAACTGGTAACTAAGTCTGGCGTGATAATCATCATCAAAGATTTCAATACAGAATTCTTACTTGCTTCTGCAATCTTGATGTGGAAAAGTAAATCTTCTTCGATGGCTGTTCCCCCCTTACTTAACTTTTCCTCACATCTATCCAATGCATTTTTTAGTTGATCAAGGTCTTCTTGAGTTCTATTTAGTGCTGCCAAGCGGGCCGCTTCTTTTTCTAATAGACATCTTGTATCAATGAGGGATTTCAGATCTGGCTGCTCAATTTTCAAGATATTACTCAATAACCCTTCGAGGGCTATCAGGCCAATACCCGTGACCGTAGTACCACTTTGTGGTTGTACTTTCACTATCCCATAAATCTGTAATTTGTGGATGGCTTCTCTAACCTGATTTCGGCTAACGCCTAGGTGTGCTGCTAATTTTCTTTCTGGCGGAAGCTTCTCACCTGGTTTGACTGTTCCAGAACTGATAAGTCCTTTTATCTGGGAAATTATCAAATCAACAGGGTCTTCAACGATTATTTTGTTGAGTCTCTCTAACATTATTATATATACATGTATGGTTTACCAAATTTGGCTAATCAAAATTGGTCAACCAAAAATATCCTGGCTAAATCTACACCTTTTTTATGGTTATTGCCTAATAATACCACCAATAAATTTGAATAGTTCTCTATTGAATCAAAGCACAATAAGGGACGGGAGAACACCTACAGAAAGAGATACTCCTCAATTAGTGCCTTTATTTTATTGTTTTTCAATCTTTTATAAATAGACAAATTATCCTTAGCTCAGCTTGTAGCAAAATACAGATCTCCATCTGCATAATTGGGTTACAATCAGACCAATTAGTTAAAATGACAAGTATCTTAATGGTCAACCAATTCCATTTTTAAATTGGTTAACCATTAAACCAGTAAATTTTCTTTTGGACAAAGGATAGTAGAGATGCGACGACTTTGGAGGAGTAGTCCCGAGGTGGGCTGCTCAGTGTAGGAGCCAAATCGGGACCAAAGCGAAAGCGGAGTCTCGAATAGCCTGGTTCCGATTTTTTCTGATTGGAACGGATACGTAGCGGTGGTGGCATCAGGAAAAATCGGAATGGCCCCTAATCAAACCCCTAAAATACATCTGCTAAAAAATGAGGTACAAGAGCATCGAACAGGCGAAACCCATGCCTGCTAAAATCGTGGTCATCATCGTCCAGGATCTAAATGTCTGTTTCTCGGTCATGCCTAGGTACTGCTTGACCAACCAAAATCCGCTGTCATTGACGTGTGAGAAAATGGAGGCCCCCGACGCTATGGCGATTACCAGCGTAGCCAGCTGCGGGCTCGAAAAATCTTGGCTCGCCAATAGTGGCGCCACCAAACCCGCGGAGGTGATCATGGCGACGGTCGCCGAGCCCTGAATGACCCGCACCAACGACGCCGCAATAAAGGCAAATCCAATAATGGGCAAACCGATGCCCATAAAAGACTCGGCCAAGAGCGTGCCGGCATTTGTGTTGACCAAGACCTGCTTAAACACACCACCCGCCCCAGTCAGCAAAATAATCGTGCCCGCGGGAGCCATAGATTTGCTCGTAATATCCAAGAGTGCCTTAGCGTCATAGCCGCGATTGATACCGAGTAGATACCAGGCCAATAGATTGGCTAATATCAAAGCGAAAAATGGATGCCCGATTAAGGAGACAATATTTTTTGCGCTGGGATTGTCCAGTGGAATCAATCCAGACTTCACCATCGTACTCATCAAAATCAAAAATATAGGTACCGCAATGATGCTCAAAACTAAAGAGATAGCAGGGAACTCGGTCTGCTCCTCGACGCCATCCGTCTCCATATCTGGTGCAGCTATCTGGATCTGAGCACCGATGTACTTCCCAAATAAAAGACCACTGACGATCGCCGTCGGAATACCTACGATCACCCCCATCAAAATGACCCAACCCAAATCCGCTCCAATAATATCGGCTACAGCGACAGGTCCCGGTGTCGGTGGTATAAAGGAATGTGTGATCGCTAGACCCGCCAATAATGGAATCGCGTAGAGCAAAAGCGACTTGCCACTTTGTTTTTGTAAGGCGTATATCACGGGTATCAAAATAATAAATGCTACATCAAAAAAAACGGGAATCGCTACCACAAATCCTGTCATCACCATTGACAAGGGCGCATTTTTGAGTCCTAGTTTTTTAATCAAAAAATTGGCCAACGCTATGGCGCCGCCCGACTGCTCTAGTATGGCGCCAAACATGGCGCCGAGTCCCACGACCGTAGCGACAAAACCCAAGGTAGATGCCATGCCGTCTTGTACGGTCTTCATGATGTCTGGCCCACTCAAACCGGCGAACAATCCTGCCGCAATACTCGCGATCAAAAGTGAAATGAACGCAGGGATCCTCAAATACAAAATCAAAAAAAGTAATATAATAATACCTCCTGCGATAGCGAGAAATAAACTGGTCTGCGTAGAAAATATGGCGAGAAATAAGGTGGTATTCATTGGTT
>CAKZVJ010000276.1 GCA_937923345.1 uncultured Saprospiraceae bacterium | reverse complement strand
ACTCACCATTTATAATTTATAATTTTTTCCCTACTCCGGTTCAAAACCAAGGATGATATTAAAGTTTCCAAAGTTATTGAATAAACCATTTGCAGGATCTACACCAGGCTTGTCAAAACCGAGGCCATAATCAAAACCAAGTGTACCGAATACTGGTAGGAAAACTCGCACTCCCATACCAGCGGATCTTCTCAAATCGAAAGGATTGAATTCTCTAAAGCTGTCCCAGGAGTTACCCCCTTCGAAGAAACCAAGCACATAGATAGTTGCACTAGGGTTTAGGGAAAGCGGATATCTTATTTCTACAGTAAACTTATCAAACACTGCGGCACCACCGTTTTCACTATTGGGCAATTCATTTTCTTCATAACCTCTCAGACTGATCAAGTCAAATCCAAGCAAATTACTTTGCTGATTGGAAAGTCCGTCACCACCTAGTACAAAACGCTCAAATGGAGAAGTTCCGATTCTGTCCTCATACGCACCAAGCATACCAATTTTTGCAGACGCACGCAAGGTAAGTTTTCCAGCTAAGGCTGTAAACCATTCAGCATTGAATCTCCATTTATGATATTCTACAAATTTGAATCTATCCTCAGGAGGCTCACTCTGATAATCCCTATCTCTTTGGAACAAAGAATACGGTGGAGTCACCTGCACAGACAATGAGAATCTAGCACCAGATGTTGGGAAGATAGGCTCATTGATAGTTGACCTTGCAATGGTTTGATTCAAACTAATATTGTTGAATCGGCCATCGGTTACAAAAGAACCATCGTCCAATCCAAAGTTTGCAGTCAACCAGTTATTCAAGTTCAGTATTTGATAGGTTAGTGTAGTGTTGCTCACAAAGTTATCATCTGGCCACTTGAGACGTGTTCCTAAACCAAGAGAAACAGATCCAATGGTAAGGTTCTGAAAATTGTCACTAGTACTCAATTGACCATTTGTTACTCTAGTCAAGAAGCCACCTACAGTAAAAGAGTTAGGCTTCTTACCCCCTAACCATGGTTCAGTAAACGAAGCGTTGTAAGATTGGAAAAAACGTCCATTGGTTTGCGCACGTAAAGATAACCTCTGTCCATCCCCCTGAGGAAGTGGACTCCATGTTTCTTTGTTGAATATATTACGCAGTGAGAAGTTGTTAAAGGTTACCCCTAGGGTTCCGATAACTCCTCTACCAGCACCACCCCAACCAGCAGAAAGTTCTAACTGGTCAGAAGGTTTCTCTTCTACCGTATATTCGATATCTACAGTTCCTCTTTGTGCATTCACAGGCGTGTTGATACCCAAAGTTTCTGGATTGAAATATCCAAGGTTAACGATCTCTCTCTGCGAACGTACGATATCCGTACGGCTAAATTTCTGCCCAGGTTTAGTACGTAATTCTCTACGGATTACGTGTTCATGAGTCCTGTCATTACCTGCAATGGTTACTTTATCGATAGTCGCTTGAGGACCTTCAAAGATCCTTAGCTCCAGATCAATAGAGTCCCCAACGATAGCTACCTCTACGGGATTAACTTGAAAAAATAAGTAACCATTGTCGAGATACTGTGTGCTAATATCACGACCGTCAGGACTAAAATTGAGACGCGTGTCAAGAAGTTCTGTGTTGTAAATGTCTCCCTTTTTTATCGCAAGTATAGTTTCCAGATATTCAGTTTGATAAATAGAATTCCCCTTGAAAGTAATATTTCTAAAAAAATACCTATTCCCTTCGCTTAAATCAATTTCGACATTCAAGTTTCCATTGGTGTTCCTATATACCGTATCTCGATTTATTTTTGCATCTCTAAATCCCAAGGTGTTGTAGTAAGCAATAATTTTTTCTTTATCCAGTTTGTATTCATCTTTCAGAAATTTAGAGGAAGAGAATAGTTTTCTTTTTCGTTTAGTGGCGTCCATTTTACTGCGCAACTTACTCTCTTTGATGTTTTCATTTCCTGTAAAGTCAATTTCATCAATTTTGACTTTACTTCCTTTGTCTATTTTGAACTCCAGCCTCACTTTGTTGAATCCTGAATCAGCAATCTCTCTTACGGTTACCTTAGTATCCAAGAATCCCTTTTCATAAAAGAACTTTTGTATTCCGACAGACGCGTTTGTCTTGTTGCTCTGTGTCACAATGGCTCCCTTCAACATGAAGTTATCAACTATGTCGTTGAGGTCCTCGTGGTAGGTTTTTTTTACCCCCTTGAACGAGTGTCGAGAGAGCTGAGGTCTTTCTACAACGGCAATTTCTAAAAAGATAATATCGCCAATCGTCTTCTCTTTGTAGACTTGCACATCCGTAAAGAGTCTAAGTCGCCACAGCGCCTTGATCGCTCTCGGGATATCTCCACCAGGCACCTTTATTTTGTCACCGACTTTAAATCCAGAGATATTAATTAGGGCATTTTCGTCACTAAACTCTGCACCAGTTACTTTCACTCCACCAATCTCAAAATCCTTTGGCTGTGAGTAGTCAAATACTTGATCATCTACTTGTGCTATTACAGGCAAGGCAAGCAAAAAGCTAATGCATATTATTAAAAAACGATAGTTAATATTTTTCATCAAATTTAATTTCGTGTTTTTAGCGACCCAATTAAAAAATGGTAAGAAGCTAACCTGCGTATTATTTTGTTACAATTTGTTCACTAGTTTTTCCGAAGCGACGCTCTCGATTTTGAAAATCAAGAATCGCCTCATAAAGGTTGTTCTTTCTGAATTCAGGCCAAAAGACATCGGTGAAATATAATTCAGCATACGCAATTTGCCAAAGCAAAAAATTGCTTATTCGGCATTCACCACTCGTGCGAATTAGCAATTCAGGGTCTGGGATTGATTTCGTCGCTAGATGCTCACTTATCATTGCATCTGTAATTTCTTCAGATTTCAGCTCATTGCGACCCACTTTACTAGACAATTGTTGTACGGCATTCCGTATTTCCCATCTAGAACTATAATTAAGTGCTAACACTAAGGTCATTCTTTTATTGCCTTTGGTTGCATGCATTCCCTCTTTAAGTGCCTTTTGTGTCTTGGAGGGCAACTTTTCGATATCCCCTATAGATGTCAATCGAATATTGTTATCCATAAGTGTTTTGATCTCCTTTCGCACCGTCTCTACTAACAAAGTCATCAAAGCATTGACCTCAAATGCGGGACGCGACCAATTTTCCGTAGAAAAAGCATACAAAGTGAGGTATTCTACCCCTAATTCCGCACACGCTTCCGTTATCTCTCTCACAGATTGTACCCCATTCTTATGGCCAAATACCCTAGGTTTGCCTTGCTGCTTAGCCCATCTACCATTACCATCCATTATCACAGCTATGTGCTTTGGTAGTCTTGGGAGATCTATTTGAGTTTTTAAGTCCATTTAAAGGCTAAAATTAATTACAGAATTGTGGCCTAAAGTTAGTAAAAACCAACTTAAACAGGCTATTTTTAAGCCTTCCCTTTCTTTTTATGACATAATATGTATCTTTGCAGCCGCTTTTGGATATACAGCTGCTATCAGCACCGTCCGGAGCATTACATATTATTTAACCGTGTTTGCCTTAGACCATAGTTTTTTCCAATAGTCTCGGGGAAAATTTGAGCTCCAAGGGCTCTTTACTGCAGACACCAAAATCTATTAAATGAGACATTACGAAGTAACATTCATCGTAGACCCAGTCTTGTCTGCTGATGAAATCAAGTCAACCGCTTCTATCTACCAAGACCTTATCACAGAGGAAGGCGCAAAAATCGTCCACACAGACGAGATGGGCCTCAAGCAGTTAGCCTACACTATCAATAAGAGGTCTTCTGGGATTTACTATTGTGTAGAGTACACAACGGATTCATCTGAGCTAAATGCAAAGCTGGAACTAGCCCTGCGTAGAGATGAGCGTATTATGCGATTTTTAGTGATTCACCTTGACAAGTATGCTATCCAATACAATGAAGATAAGCGTGCAGGTAAGATTGGGAAGGCTAAGCGTACTATCGAAAAGGCAAAAGCAGCAGAAGCAAAAGCAAAAGCAGCTAAAACTAAGTACGTAGAACCTGCTGGGTCTAAAGGTAAGTCAGCAGCGCCTGCTGTCAAGAAAGTAACTCCAGCTCCTAAGGTGGAAAGCGTAGTTGCAGAAACACCAGTTGCTAAGGCAGCTGACACAGCAACAGCTGAAGAAGAGTAAATTTCGTAAATCAAAAAAATTAAAAGACAATGGCATCAAGAGATGATATAAAATTCTTAAGCAATCCTAAGATTGGAAATAAGAAAAAGAAATACTGTAGATTTAGAAAGTTCGGCATCAAGCACATCGACTACAAAGACGCGGACTTCCTTATCCAATTTATCAACGAGCAAGGAAAGATCCTTCCTAGAAGAATCACAGGTAACTCATTGAAGTACCAAAGAAAAGTAGCCGTAGCGGTAAAGCGTGCTAGACACTTAGCATACCTTCCATACGTAACAGATTTACTTAAATAATTTACTCGCTCTCAAAATTCAGAATTAATCATGGATATTATATTATTACAAAATTTAGATAAAGTAGGCGAGCAGTACGATGTAGTGACTGTGAAGAACGGCTACGGTAGAAACTTCCTTATCCCTAAAGGCTTAGCATTGATCGCTAACGATACCAACATGCGTAGACTAGAAGATCTACGTAGAAGACAGGCAGCGAAGGAATCTAAGATGGTAGGCACATTCCAGCAGATGGCAAAAGATCTTGAAGGCAAAGTGCTTAAGATTGCAGCAAAAGCAGGAACAAGCGGAAAGATTTTTGGTTCAGTTACCAGCATCCAAATCTCACAAGCTATCAAGGAGCAATTCAACATGGAAGTCTCTCGAAAGAAAATCGAATTGAAGGAAGAAGTTAAAAACCTTGGCGAGTATAAGGCGACACTTAACTTACACGCAGATGTAGTTACAGACCTAGCTTTCGAAGTACTTACAGACGATAAGAAGTAGCATTCTTCTTTTTCAATAAATAATAAATAGGCAATGCGTTTTTCGTATTGCCTATTTTTTTTTGGGATCATCCCGATGCCTCCTCCCCAAGCCATCCCATCGGGACCGGGCCATCCGCAGCTCGCTCTTCGCTCGGCCTCTCCGTTTCCCCGCCTGAAAAAAGTCGGGCAAGCCTTCGAGTCTCCACAGCAGAGCTGCGGCCTGCTACTACCCCTTGCTCAAGAGAGGTTTTGGTGATGGCATTTAGCTATTGGTTTTTTGGATGCTTTGTATACGAGAGTATTATCTACAAATAAGATAAACTTGGGTGTTTCTTAGGTGCCACCGATGAACCAGGACAGGCTTCGGTGCTTCAAAAGAGCACATTTAGGTACAAGAAAGAAAACTTGTGAGTTCTTCCCATGAATAGAGGTAGGATTTGAGTGCTTAGATAGAATATATCAAAAATCTACAAAAGCTTCTTCACCAATACAATTTGTCCCAAATGATAATGACTGTGCTCAATAACCCCTTGCAAATTTCTATAATAAGATCCATACTTTTCATCTGCAAAAGATTTATCAAAAATATTTTCAGGTAGACTTTCGATTTTAGACGCGTATGTCTCTGCTACTTGAAACATCTCATTTTTTACAGCCTCCCAATCTTCTGCACTTGTCATAGGGTCATGGATAAAGCTATCTTTATCAGAAGCCACCAATTCACCGCCATCGAATACAGGCAGCTGTACTTTCATGTAATATGTAGTGTGATGGACTAAAGTCAGAATAGAGTTACAGTCTCCCATCTGTTTACTGGCTTCCTCCCAATCTACATCTGCTAAAGTTTCTTTAAAACTAACTGCTGTCCAGTTTTTACCGAAGTATAGTGAGCGAATATGCTTGGCCAACTGAATCGCAATTTCCATAGAAGTAGATTTAAGTTTTAGAATATAAATGTAATAAAGGTATTTCAATATATGTACTCTTTAATAGCTGCCAAAATTTCTTTCTATCTCTAAACTTTGACTATCATGTGGAGTTAATTTAATCAAAGACCTTTTTTTTGTTTTCATCACTTCAGAAAATCCTTAGTCAATACAGTCAGTTAAATGCCGCTACGAAGTATATGTTCGCTGCCCAATTCACCTTGCAAGGCGTTCACGTGGCGATGTTTCTCTTGCTCAACTATTACATGGTTAAGCAAGGATTCAAGGATTATGAAACAGTAGAGATTTGGGCGTACCGATTTGGGGCAGTCATGGTGTTGGCCTTTCCCATAGGTCTATATATAAAGGGACGATCCGTAAAACCTTTCTTTTGGTTGGCGACCATATTGATGCCATTTGCCTCAGTATCATTGATATATGCTATTCAGACAGGCTGGCATCTGCTCATGTACGCGGCGGCCATCTTGTGGGGCGTAGCCTATGCCTGTATGCAAACCTGTGTACAACCATTTGTATTATTGAATACCAAAAAGGAGTTTCACTCAGAGGCATTTTCGCTTTCCTTTTTGTCCTTTAGTTCCATGATATTCGTAGAGGGAATCATTTATTTTTTCCTTAGCCGGCAATTTCCGAATATAGTCGATGAGCATAATTTTTTGATGGCCATCGGAGTCCTTTCAGTACTAGGGGTCTACTTCGTTTCTAAAATTGACATAGAAGAAAACATCTCTGAAAAAATCCCGCTAAATCGCATCTTATATGACTATGATTGGCCGATCATTTTCAAAGCCATCATGCCAACCGTCTTGATGGCAGTGGGCGCTGGATTTTCAATTCCAGTGATCAATCTTTTCTTTCTAAACATACACGGAGTAGAGTCTACTAATTTTTCATTGATGGGATCGATGACGTATTTGATGGTCGCTCTCGTCATGCTTTTTATTCCTTATATACGCAGGAGATTTGGGTATCAAGTAGCTGTTACCTTATTCCAGACGCTAGCAGTAGTCTCTCTTTTCATCATGTCTATCACGGAGTACTTTGCGGATTGGGAATACGCATTGGGCATTGCCATCTTCTTTTACCTCATTCGCCAACCTTTGATGAACTGTGCCAGCCCCATGGCCAGCGAAGTAGTCGTCTACTATGTAGGAAAACGCAATCAAGAGATCATCGCTGCACTCAACGCTTCCATCTGG
>CAKZVJ010000275.1 GCA_937923345.1 uncultured Saprospiraceae bacterium | reverse complement strand
TATCTTATTGATTACCTATGGAGAGATCATCAATTTTCCATACATCAATGTCAAAGCACTGGCCATGTCAGATCCCAATAATAAAGGAGCTTACATCGGATTGTACACTATGATATGGCCGATTTCTATGGTCGTCGCATCCCCCATAGGATTTAATATTGCAGACCTCTTTGGCTGGAATGCACTATGGATATTTTGCTTCATACTAAGCGCCATAGCAGCGCTAGGGTTTTTCTTCTTCGATGATTGGGTTGGAAAGGAATTATAGATGGTGAATTGTGAGTCCGCTCCGAAAAGTCACGAAACCATAAAATGACTCTTTTGGCGATATTTTTCATTTTCTCAATCCTCTGATGCTCAGGCATCACTAAATTTCGAGAATAAAAAATCTCATCCAAAATAGCCCATTTTCTACAATCCGCTACTTTCCGGAGCGGACTCAATTATAAATTATAAACGCTTTAAGCGACAAGTAAAAAAAAGCTTACAAAAAGGATACCTGTTTCCCAACACGAATTGATTGAGGAACTAATTAACGAATCCACAAATACACAAATACACAAATACACGCATACACGAATGTTCGCGATGCTACGACAGTAGCGAGCCTAGAATGGATGAGGGATAGCAGCGGCATCCGTATGATGAGTAGAGACGCATCAACATGCGTCTACCCATCATACGGATACAGCATATAGCCCGACCCTGTGCGAAGCACTGGGGCAGCCCCCCGTAATCAATGAACAATTATCAATGAACAATTTTCAATATCCCATGCATATTCAATGAACAATTATCAAAAAACAATTTTCAATATCCCATCCACACAAGAACCCTGAATACTACTAACGTAGCAGTGGAACACACCTAACCAAGCGTTTATAATTTATACTTTATAATTTATAATTAAAAAAAACGCTCCTTTCAGCTATTGAGAAATTTTCACAAACTTCAATAGATTGCTAGCAGTATTTTCCCGATCAGACACCTGTATAAAATACATGCCCTCAGCAAACGATCCCGTTTTAAAACGAACACTGTTTTTGCCTGGAACAGAATGATAATCAATTTGCGAAATGACGCTACCCAATACATCCAATACACTGATCTGTAAAGACCTCGCGGCTTCGGCCTCCCAATGCAGTTGAATCGAAGAAGAAGTAGGGTTGGGGAAAAGAGACAAATCATCCAATTGGAGTGTGCGGGTACTATTGCTCAAGCAGTCGACATCTCTCGTCCATAAGGTGTCGACAAAAGAACTTTGCGCAAAGAAAGTCGTGCACTCATCCAATCCTGCGATACTACCATCGGTACAAATAATATCACCGGCACAGTTGTAAACATAAGTGGCGGGGTCGGAGCAGAGGCTCATATCATCAGCAATAGCCACATAGTCACTATTGCCCCAAGAATACTGAATCATGCTGCCAAAACAATTATCGCAAGTAGCAGGATCATCAAGAAGCTGGCTCAACCAATCTGCATCCTCAAGATCGCAGGCTTCGCACTCTTCTTCTTTCTCCCATAAGATATCGACATCGTCTTCCTCCAAATCCTCAAACATGTCTTCGCAATCAGTGCTATTATTTGCTCCGCCATTGATACAAATGGTTTCTCCTTCACAATCAAAAACAGTGGCCTGGTCGCCATTACAATCCTCTTCAATAAGCAAGGCATAGGTAATGCCATTTTGCTCAAAAGTACCGAACAGCTGGACACAACCGTAGCAGCTCAGAGTTTCAAATCTTTCGATAAACCAATCCTGCTGAGTAATCTCACATGCAGGTTCGCACTCCGCCTCTTTTGACCAAAGCAACGTGGTGTTAATATTGTCAAGGGAGCCCAATATAGACGAGCAATCCGTGCTACCATTAGGACCACCCTCTATGCAGAACTGCACGCCCTCACAATCAAAAATGATATACCCAGCTGGGCCACAAGCAGGATCATCAACTACTACCACATAACTCTGATTATTGAATATAAAACGCTCGATGCTGGATACACAATCTTCACAATCCACATTCGCCAAGCCCTCTTCTAACCATGGCTGTCCATCCAATGTGCATGCCTCTGGGCATAGGTTAGGGGACCAAAGCGTAGTCCCATTTTCGAAAATATCTTCTCCAAAAAAGTCGCTGCATTCTGTCAGGTCAGCGATACTTCCTTCTTGACAAAACAAGTCTCCCTCGCAGGTATAGATATTAGTCGTCCCCGCTCCACATAGATCTTCATCATTGAGAAAAGCGACGTAGGTAATCCCCTGATTTACAAAACTAGTGATGCTCGCCAAACAAGAATTATTACATATGGCAGCGCTACTCAAAGTATCTTGTAGCCACGCTTGCGCATTTAGATCACAAGGCACGATACATTCTTCTGCCGCAGACCAGATGATTGCTACCTCGTCCAAGAAGTCAGACTCAAAGAGATTCGAACATAATGGCGCACCAAATCCTGCCTCTGTACAAAATAGGTTGCCCTCACAATCATAGACCACGTAGCCACCATCAGTAGCCACACTACTGCCATCATAGACCAAAACATAGTCGCTGCCCGCATCCCCAAAAGTGGACACCGCCAAGTCAAGATTACTGCAATCAAAACTGGCAATCAAGTCATCCAGCCATGCCGGATCATCTAAGGTACATGGCTGTGGACAGTCGTCTCGAGTCCAAAATATTTCTGTAGCCTCTGGCAGGGGAGACCCAAAGCGATCAGTACATTCGGTCAAACCAGCAATCGAGCCCTCGGTACAGAGGAGCGTACCATCACAACTAAATATCTCAGACAAGGGATCTGTGCAGCCGCCATCTTCCGCATTGAAAAATACAAATGTAGTATCGTTGAACACAAAAGAGCCAATGGTCGACAGACAACTCGCCGCGCAAAAATCAGTATTCGCTAGGGTGTCTTGTAGCCACGCTTGTTGCGTCAAATCACATTCTTCTACACAAGTGCTATAGTCAAAAACTCCCGCACACTCCGCGATGCAACTGTTAGAGTATAGCTCACCGTCTGGTCCACACACGGGATCAAATTCGGTAGTACAAATACATTCTTCTAGTTCGCCACAGGGCAGTTCCATGATGAAGTACTCCTCCGCATCTTGGCCTACAAAATACCACTCCCCATTAAAGTGATTGAACATCACCACATCCCCAAACTCAGAATTTTGACATCCTTGGCAGTTCGCCACATTGGTATAGATCACCTCCTTGCCAGAAGTCCACTCCAAGTTTCCTTCTACCGCGACGTCGTTATACCCGATCATCGCCAAGTCATTGACTTGCTGTCTCAAAAATTCATTTTCCTCTGGACTATCGATTGATACCAAATAGCCTCCATGACTAGCAGCCTGCGCCTGTGCATCTACAAAATTTTTCTTCACCTTCGAGACAAAATATTTGTTGTCCTTATACTGGCCTACAAATCCCATCTCCCAACGAAACAGATTGCAGTCTCCTATGCCACCACCCGTACTGGCCACCGCTACGTTGAATGCACATAGCTCCGTCTGTCCACAAGCGTTGGTGATGGTATATTGCATTTCGTGTACCCCAAATGGAAAGAAACCTCCATTGGGGATACCCCGTGTTTGTTCGATAGTTACTCCTCCAGGACAGTCAGTCGTAGCCGTCGGGATAGGCCAGGTGACCACTACGCCACCTTCTGGAGTCGTAGCTGTAGCCATTATTTCTATGTCCATATTGCAGCTTACTTCCAAGGATACATCTGGGTCATCCTGTGCCCTCCGTAAAAATATTGGTGCTCCAGTCAGCGAGATATTGTTAGCATTTTGATTGATGCGATCTCCCGTTTGCGAATAGTCCCATTCTTTGCGAATCATCGACGACAGATTTAGCGGGCTCGGAAAAGAATAATTTGCAGCGGCATTCTCAGAGAGATCGGTTTGTGTCTTCGCCCACAATGCATAGGTGTAGGTACCATCATCAAAGCGGTATGCACCACCACCGATATCATCGGGTAGGTTCAACGCTGCCGTCTGCGCAGCATCATACCTCGACCCAAACAAGGCGTCGGACATCGTCTTCAATCCTATTCCAGATTCTTTGACCACTTCCTGCCCAGGACCGATGCCAAACAAGTTTTCATAACTACCCATCAGGTCAAATTCACTTCCTGCCTGATCCGTATCCTTAAAATCTCCCAGCACAAAAAGATGCATCTGAGTGAAGTCGA
>CAKZVJ010000274.1 GCA_937923345.1 uncultured Saprospiraceae bacterium | reverse complement strand
GGAGTGTTGACTTATTTGTTAAACTTAAGTAGATGTTGTTTGTTTTGCCCATTGAATACAATTACTTTTGCGAAATAATACAATTCAATGGCAAAAATCAAATTTACTTTTGAAGATAAAAGTATCCAACCTGTAGAGGTTGACAATGTCGAAAAAGGCTTCTCCATTTTGGAGGTTGCAGAAGATAATAATGTCCACCTCAACCACAACTGCGGAGAGGTGTGCGCATGCAGCACCTGCCATGTTTATGTGCTCAAAGGAGATGAGCATCTTCAAGAAATTTCAGATAAAGAAGAAGACTTTATCGATAGAGCAATCAATCCTACTTTAGAATCTCGTCTAGGTTGTCAAAGCATTATCCTAAATGAAGATGCAGAACTAGAAGTTAAGATTCCAGATCAATCATTAATTATTGGACACGAACACTAAAAACAAACCAAATGCCTTTTAAAGAAATAGATGATTTACCGATTTTCTGGGAAGATCACGAAGACATAGCTATCAAATTATACGAAAAGTTTGGAGATGAATTTGGGGAAAGCCAAATTTATAGAATCAGATTTACGGATTTACTTCAGTGGATTCTAGACATTCCTTCATTTGAAGGGACAAAAGAACAAAGTAACGAAGGGCATCTAGAGATGATCCAAGCCAAGTGGGTCTATGAGTGGAGAGACAATCAATAAATCCTGCACCTCATGAACACCCTCTCTAAGTTTAATGATATCAAGACCTTTATTTTCGACGTTGATGGAGTCTTGACCAACAGCAATCTCTTAGTCACCGAAAATGGCGATTTGTTGAGAACTGTAAATACAAGAGACGGTTATGCTATCAGAACCGCCATTACAAAAGGCTACAATGTGTACATCATTACTGGGGGAGGATCAGAAGGAATTACCAAAAGATTTTCAAACCTCGGTGTTCCACTAATATTTTCCAAAATCAAAGATAAAAAGTCAACCTTCGAAAAGCTTGTGATGGAGTACAGTCTCAACGTAGATGAAATATTATATATGGGAGATGACTTGGTAGACTATGAGGTCATGGAACAAGTAGGTCTTCCTACTTGCCCAGCGGACGCAGTCCCGGAAATCGCCAACATTAGTAAATACATTAGTCACCTAGAAGGAGGCAAAGGCTGTGTCAGAGATGTTATAGAAAGGGTACTGAAGCTGCACGACAACTGGTTTATACCACAATCCTAATTCCCAATAAACATGTGGCTACACATTATAAAATTAATTCGTTGGCCAAACCTACTTATTGTAGCACTTACGCAATGGATTGTGTGGCAACATCTCATAGGCCATTACTACACGCAATATTCAATTACCCATCAATTACAAGCATTCCATTTTATTCTCGTGACGCTTAGTACTATACTTGTAGCAGCTGGCGGATATATCATTAATGATATTGAGGACATCAAAATTGATTTGATCAACAAGCCACACAAAGTTATAGTTGGCAAACACCTTACCGTACAATTTTGCAAAACACTCTATTACTCCATCCTTGCTGTTGGATTTTTAATCTCAGTTTACTTAGGATTCAGTTTAGATAAACTACCCTATGTTGTGTTGTTTCCAATTTTTGCGGGACTGCTATACTTGTATGCAACTCATCTAAAAAAGACACTGTTGCTTGGCAATATTCTGATATCATTATTTGTGGCCAGTGTACCGGTTTTGATATTTCTCGCTGAGTATGAAAATACCCTTTTAATTAATGACCCTCGACTGTTACATATTTTGATATTATATTGTGCATTAGCTTTTTTAGCCAATCTTGTGCGCGAAATAGTCAAGGACATACAAGACCTTAAAGGCGACAAGGCATATGGAGCAAAAACGTTCCCAATCTTGTTTGATACTAAAATAAGTAAATTCTTGCTTGCTATGATTCTTATCACTCTATTATCACTCGTTTTATATTGGGCATTTTCTTTTGATACCACCAATCAAACCTATATGAAACTAGGTGTTGGCACTATCCCATTAGTCATTGTAGCAGTACTACTATTGATCAGTCTTCCTAGCCTACAATCAGCAAAACAGTATGGAAAGTGGAGTAATGGCATCAAACTATTTATGTTATTTGGTTTAGTTTTTCTTTATTTACAGACATCATGAAAGCATTCAATCATAACATCATTCTTGCGTCCAAATCTCCGCGTAGATCTGAACTATTAGAAAAGTCTGGATTTGAGTTTCAGATAAGGACCTTAGAAGTTGAGGAGAATTATCCTGAGTCCATGAATGTCTACGATGTGCCGGAATTTTTGGCAAGAAAAAAAGCCATTGAAAGTAAATCATTAATACAAGACCATCAAATATTAATTGCAGCAGATACAGTCGTTATTTTCGAAGAAAAAATCTTTGGAAAACCGAGCTCCAAGGATCACGCATACAATATGTTATCCGCCCTATCTGCTAAAAAACACACCGTTGTCACAGGTGTTTGCATCCTATCAAATGAAAAACAATTGTCATTTTCAGACACCTCATATGTCTATTTGTCTCATCTAAGTGAACAGGAGATACAATACTACGTAGATACCTACAAGCCTTTTGATAAGGCTGGAAGCTATGCTATCCAAGAATGGATAGGACTATGCAAAATTGAAAAAATTGAAGGGAGCTATTCCAATATTATGGGCCTTCCAATGCAAAAGGTATATTCAGCGTTAGCCACTTTTTAATATCCATTCAGTATTCACCATACGCTTCTTTATCTCCATTTTATCAAAGACAATTTAACCGTCGCATTTGGTCAAAGTACCTCATTTTGGTATGGTTTTAGTCTTTAATACCTTGATAAAAGAGAACAATTTACTCATAAAATACTGATTTTCAGCTAGATATGAATATAAATAGTGCTGAGAAAGAACTGTTTTTTGACCGCATGGTCGACGAATACTTAATGAATTTAGTTAAAAACACACTTATGAATCCGCTAAGGCTACTTGTTATTGCATGTTTCTTTGCATGTGTAACGCTCCCTCAGATAACCTTTGCACAGGACAACCTACGAGTTTCCTATTCTGACGCAAACACGGTTCCTGACTTTCTAAATGTCTGTGGTGAAACAGATGAAGTCACTGTTACCATTAGAGTAAATGGTGCATCTTCGTCTCCAAGAGAAAATATTACAGCAATTGCTAATCTCTTTGAAGGCATTCAATATGCAGGGCTCAATGTTGCTGCTACTTCAGCAGGAGTAACAGAGTTGCCAACAGGATCTATTTCTAGTCCTCAATTTTCTATTCCAGATTTAAGCCCAGTAGGAGTCACATCAGTAGACATTACCTTCTTTATTTTAGCAGATTGTAATGTAATTGATACGCTCAATCAAAATAACGCTTTATCTGTATTTGATGAATGGGAAACACAGTATACTTTCGAGGGAGCACCTACTTCTGAGATAGATGCAACAGCTGAATATAGAGATGCATTAGCAGTACCATTTTTTACGATGGATTTAATGAATACTTCTGGCCCATTTAGAGTTGGGGATTGTTTTGATAGACAAATAACGATTTCAAACTCTGGTCTAGCAGGTTTTGTGGATACTTTACAATATCAAGTTGTACAAGGTCCAGGAGCAAGTATTCAAGCAATAAGCGTAAACGGTATTGATCAACCCATATTCAAAACATTAGATCCAATGTCTGGCGATACTATAGTCAATGTAGTTATTGCTGGTCCAGAGTTTATGCTGAATACCTCAGCAGGTGGCCCAGGAGATGGAGATGCATTTATAAATTCCAATGAAACAGTTACTATTATAGAATCTTTGTGCGTAGCCAATTGTACAGATACTAGAACCAGTACCCATGATGCCTCTTGGGGTTGCTTTGGTAGGTCCTGTAGTTCTGTTGGGACTACAGACTTTGTGCGTATTGGAGATGGTGCAGCTAATCCCGAAATTGCTACTTCTGGTACTGTTCCAACAGTCAACGTTGGATATTGCCAAGCAGGATCTGCTGCGGTAACATATACTAATAATGGTGTGGAGTTAGACGCTGGTTTTGGAACGATGATGGATATTCAATTAGGTATTGGATTAGGTCCAGCATTTTTAACTGCAGAAAACGGATACACCATTACTGCCTATAATATTGGTGGCATAAGTATTCCTGTATCAAATTCAATAATAGACTTAGATAATAATCCAGCTTTTGCTACAGATCCTGATGGTCCTGGTGGACTTATCGATTTTGATGGTGATGGCTTTTTTGATGATTTAGAGCTAACAGAAAGCGTAGAGATATCTGTAGATTATGATTTTGATTGTTCTTTAGCGCAAGGAACCGCGGATAACTGTGTAAATGATTTCTCTTCCTTTCTTTCTGCGAGAGTGACATACTCTGATGCATGTAATGAGGGACTAGTAAATACGCAAACAGGTTTTGTTAGACCATCCAACGTAAATAGCGATTTCGAAGATTTTGCCTCTCCTGATGCTTTTGCACTTGGCGACGTATTTTTCGTTACACATACAGAATCTAGAAGTGTCAGACTATTCGAAAAGAATTGTGGGGGAGATGAAGTTTTCAGAGCTACTGTTGTCTTGCCTCCAGGTATTTCGGCAGTACCAGCACAAACTACCTTGATAAAGAATGCTTCTACAATACCAATTCCAATGTTGTCTAACACTATGAGTGGAGATACTTTGATTATTACTTTTGATGCATCTCTAGACGCATTTATCAATGGTAATTATGAATTGAGAATGGCCTTCCAAGCAGATTGCGACGCCGTTATTGGTCAGTCTAATTTCCCTACCACATTCGAATTTGTATGTCCTCCATGTGGATGTGAACACGTCTGGTATTGTGCTAATATTCCTGGACCATTCATTCATAAAGATATCCCACCTTGTCCTCCAGATCCTGCAGCTGTTTGTCCAGCAGGTTTTAGAACGACTAGCTTCGATGTTAACAGAACAACCTTTGGATTTACAGATGATAACTATACCACTAAGGTAGATCCTGCAGTTGCTAATACGAAAGTTGCAGTTACTTGTGATTCAGTTGAAATGGATATTACAGGTGTAGTTGGAGAGACTCCAATTTCAGGATCCATTGGATTCAATATTGATTATGATAATCCTGATGCAAGTACTACTCCAGAAGGTATATTTGATTTTGCAGATGGTATCGTTCGTATCAATCAAGGCGGAGTGGACTTTTTCTGTAATGTAACGCCTGCAGATATGGTATTGACACCAAACGGCGTTTCCAATAACATTAGAGTTGAATTGCCTAATTGCCTTTCTGATTTAGGACTTACACTTAACCCTGGCGATAGTATCCAGTTTCTTGGAAATTTTGCTCTAAATACAGACGGACCCTACGATGTGCAGTTTACCATTGTACCTAATTTTAGAGCAAATCCATTTGCTGTAATTGCGGGTGTTGATGAATTCTGTGAGACTTTCGGAGATATTTTCACAGTGGCAAAGACAAATACTTTATTTGCATTTCCAAATAGTACTAACTTCCCAGAAGGTTGCGAAGAAACCTTCCTGAACTATCAGGTGATTTCTGTTTTTAATGATTTCCCAGCATTTTATGGAAACGAATTTTATCCTTCTATAAAAGTGGATTCTATCAAATTTACTTTTGATACAGAAATATTGAATTCTTTTGATATCGTTGAACCAACAGTTTCTATTCCTGGTCACCCAACTTTTGGAAATGATTTCTTCCCTGTTCCTGGGTTTGAATTATCACCAAGTGGAGACTACGTTGCCTATTTTGATACGCTTAATATTGTTCCTTCTCTAAATGAAGTGAGATCATTTTCATTCAACTTTAGGGTTAGATTGATTCCAAATTGTGAGTCTTTACTAGGTAGTAGCAATGGAGATAATACATTTAATTTTGACCCTGAGATTTTCTACCAAAATAGATTCTACGCACAAGCGGTTTCTGACCCCTCTTGCGTTGAATTTGTGAACGAATTAGTAGATAATGATATCACATATACCGAGCCACCAACCTTCTTGTTGAATCCTTTAACAAATCCCAATTTTATATTGGTAGGAGACACAGCAACCTGGACAACTCAGTTATGCAATAATTCCTTTACCTCCGACGCAGGCATTACTTGGATTGCACTTGATAATCCAGATGGAGATATCAACATCACTTCGATTGTGGATGTCAGTGATCCAGCGAATCCTGAAACATTAACTTTTGCACCTTATGGAGCGGTAGGAAATAACGTTTTTGCATTTTCACAAGGAGTACAAAGAGCAGTTGGCTCTACAGATCCTGAAGACTTGTGCAATACTTATGTGATCCAAGCGACAGTGGATAGATGTGGAGATTTAAATCTCTTACAAAGAAACGGATGGGCTTGTCAGCCAATTACTGACCCAACCTGGACACCAGAAGATTATCCTCCATGTGATGCACTAGAAATTCCACTATCTATCAGTACAAGAGATCCATTCTTAGATGCTGATATAGAGGTACAGCCTACTGCGGACTTAAACATTTGTGATGAGAATTCAGTGACCATCCGATTAAAGAATACAGATTTAGGAGCAACCTTTGATTTGACCTCTCAGTTCATCTTACCTATGGGTGCGACATTAGTGCCTGGGTCAGTGGAGTTTGCATATCCTGCAGATCAGCCATTAGTGCCGATTGCTATTGATCCAGTTATAGTAGATACCACAGTGATGGGTGTGGTATATGAATACGCTAATTTTGCGAACTTATCTAGTACGCTTGACTTATCTGGCTTGCCAGGGGATGATTTAGATCCAGCTACAGAAGACAGTGAGTTGTTAATAAAGTTTGACTTTATGACGGGTTGTGATTTCCAGTCTGGATCAGTTTTATTCTTCAACTTTCAGGGACTAAGAGGATGTAATGGTCCTTCCAATTTTGAAGCTGGAGAAACCTTACCAATAAATATTTCAGGTTCATTATCTGGCGTTATAAAGTTATTTGATATTGCATTGACCAATGGAACAGGATTAGTTCCTGAGCAAAATGCAGACTTAGAAGTGACAGTTACTAATCTTGTAAATGAACCAAGTTCTAACACAGGGGACGTGATTAGAACCACCTTACCAGTAGGAGTAGCCTATGTACCAGGATCTACTATTGCTACGGTTCCGGTAGGATACAATCCTGGTGAACCAACCATTACTATGGTCTCAGGTCAGGAAGTTTTAACTTGGCCACTAGCTGGTGGACTGCTACTCAATGAAATAGCGACTATAAGATTTTCAGTAAATACACCGATGGTAGCATGTGATGTGATGACACTCGACGGGTTTTTGCAAGTGCTTAGCGGCCAAGATTTCATATGTAGTTTAGATGGCTCTGTTTGCCCAGCCAATCAAATTACAAATGAAGACGGAGGATCATTATTCCAGTTCCCAATTCAGCAAGGACTCATCATGTTTGATGTGACTAGTGCGACAAGTACTTGTACCTCTTCTACTACTGAAACTGTCACCTACACTGGAAATTTGGTCAACGGCAATATGCCATTCCCAGCGACTTCTTTTGATGTAGAATACTTTGGGGATCTTGATGGAAATGGGGTGATTGATCCTACGGATGTATTATTAGGTACCTTCTTAGCTTCAGGACCGATACCTGCAAATGGATCAATACCATTCACACATACATTTGAAGCAGGCATCTCTGATATCTGTAACGTTTTAGTATCAACAGATTTGAGTGCAGTATTTGGCGCAAGTTGCGGTGCTTCAGTTTCTAGTGTTCCTACACCTTCATTATTAAATGCAGGACCAGATCAGGTTATTTGCGAAAATGATGCAACAACTAGTTTGATGCTTGGAGACTCAAATTGTGATCCTGGAAACTATACATACACATGGACAGGAGTAGGAGCAGCTGATATTGTTAACTTGAGTGCAACGGATGTCCCAACACCTACCTTTACGATAAATATGGCAGATGTAACTAGTCCGTCTTTTACATACGTATTAGCTACTACTAGACCAGGATGTACAGCTACTTTAGATACAGTTGTATTAAGCGTGCAGCCTGCACCTGTGATTATGGCTTCTGTAGATATGCCCACAGCATGTCCAGGTAGTTCAGTAATTTTATCTGCTACTGGAGCAGATACATACGAATGGTTCGAAGGAGCAACGATGATTGGAACAGGAGCTAGCTTAACGGTAACACCTACAAATAATACTACTTATACTGTTAATGGTGTTGATCTGAATGGTTGTACAGGAACGGCTACAGTTGATGTAGCTCTTGATGCAGCAGCTTGTGCTTGTACCACAGCGCAAATAACCTCAGTAATTAATAACTCTTCTAATTGTGGTGAAAGTATTGGATCCGCAACAGTAAATATAGATTTAAACCCTGCCAACTTCAGCTTCAATTGGTCACCTGATTTAGGTACACCACAAGGTGATGGAGAGACTAGAGTAGATCTTCCATTTGGTGGATACTTTATCGATGTAGTGAGTAACATGGATGCAATTTGTACCACAAATACTTTTGCATTAATCCAAAATGCAGATGGTCCACAAGCTACAGCTTCTACGACACCTGCTACATGTAATGCTCCCGATGGTACTGCTACTATTTCACCATTGAACTTTACCTACGATTGGAGTGATGGAGGATCAGGAGCGGTAAGAACAGATTTGGTATCTGGAGTATTTTTTGTGACCATAACGGATCCAGCTGATCCTGCTTGTCAAAATGCAATAGCAGTGATTATTGGAGAGGATAATCCTTTAGAAGCAGAAGAGACAATTGTCGCTCAACCCGACTGTGGAGCAGCTAATGGAGAAGTTACGATCACTGTTACAGGAGGCTCAGGTATGTACACATACGACTGGCCTGATGGCGGTACTGGAGATACTAGAAATGATTTGGCTGCAGGCATATATCTAGTTACCATCACAGATTTGGATATCACAGGTTGTCAGTTACCATTCATATTCATTTTGACGGATGATGTGCCTCAAGGCGAAACAACCATCAATGAAGTTATTGACATCAGTTGTTTTGGTCAAGTAGACGGAGGAGTTGATTTCTCTGTTGTTTTTGATCCTTTATTTACCCCACCTGCTGATACATTGATCTCAAATGGAATAAGTACATTTACAAACGGAGCTTTACCAGCAGGGTCGTATTGTATACAAATCAATGATGGCAACGGATGCGTTGCGGGTGGAGATTGCTTCACCATTATCGAACCAGATCCACTTACACTACAAGTGTCTGCTGAGCCAGATTGTAATAACAATGGAATATTAGCAGTTACTGCTATGGGTGGAACACCACCATACACTTTTGATTGGGCTGACCTACCAGGAACGGACAATAGTTCTTTCCGTCAAAATCTTGGAGCTGGCCTTTTCAACATTCAAGTAAATGATGCAAATAATTGCACAAATTCTATCTCAGGGATAGAAGTTGATTCTTGTCCTTGCGAGGCTGTTGATATATCTTCTGTAACCATCTTAGAAACGGTATGTGGCGAAGCTACTGGCGTGGCTCGAATCGGTTTGGTGGGAGATCCATCATTATTCTCATATGTATGGAGTCCAGATATTGGCACTTCAGGAGCATTTGATAATGAAAGGTCAGAACTGCAAGCTGGCCAATACACCGTTGTAATCAATGGGTCAGGAACCAGTGGTTGTGTAGACAGTGTTAGTTTTATAGTGACTAGTATTGGAGGATTAGAGGGGACAGTAGCGACTACGCCTGCATCATGTAATGCAGCTGACGGAACCGCTACACTTAGTCCAGCGACATCTAGTTTCACATGGCCACTGATTGGAGCAGAGACCGCTCCTGTTGTTTCTGAGTTTAGAGATGACTTGCCAGCAGGGACATATGTAGTAACTATTACAGACGGAGTAGATGATTGCCCTGGACTGTTGGAAGTTACCATAGATATAGATAATCCTTTATTGGCAGATGTTACTGTGACCACTCAGCCTGACTGCGGTGAAAGCAATGGAGAAGTGACCGTCAATCCTACAGGTCTTGCAGGACCATTTGAATTCTTATGGCCAGATGGAGATACGAATGCTACAAGATCTGATTTAGCGTCAGGACTATATGTAGTGACGATTACAGAAGTCGGTGGTAGTGGTTGCGAATTACCATTCCTATTTGTCTTGACAGACAATGTACCACCAGCCACAGTAAGCATAAATGGAATTGATTCTGTAAGTTGTGCAGGACAATCAGACGGCGGTATCAACTTTGATGTAGCCTTTGATCCTGGATTTACACCGCCAGCAGATACAATTATATCCAATGGTTTTTTCACTTTTGAAAACGGAAACTTACCGGTAGGTAATTACTGCATCACTATTCTTGATGGAAATGGTTGTGTCGCAGGAGGAGAGTGCTTTGAGGTTGAAGAAGCTGATCCTATAGAATTATTTATAGTAGTTACTGAAGATTGCGCGGCAGGTGGGTCGGCTAATGTTAGAGTGTCTGGTGGAACCGCGCCTTTTACTTACGACTGGTCAGATTTGACAGGCACAGATGATATGGCTGACAGAACTGGACTAATGGCCGACACATTAACTTTGACGGTTACAGATGTAAATGGCTGCCTTGTCAGAGAGGATCAAGTCGTTATACCAGAATGTAGTGTTACAGATTGCGAATTCTTCAACGGTTTAGACACATTAGTTCAACTGGCTACAGCTTGCGAAGATTTGCAAGAACTTTGCTTTGACGGTATCCTAGTAGCTGAGTTAAATACTTATGAAATATTTGTTGATGATTCGTTATACACAGACACAAGAGGCAATTGTAATATTCAGGAGGCGCCTAATTATCAGATTGATTTAGAGGGAGAGCCAGGGCCGTTTGCCTTAGAGTCATGGGTATATAACGATTCTGTTTATACTGGTATGTTTAATACCATTGATGAACTTCTATCCATCATGAATGCTATTGATACAAACTCCCTATGGACGGTTTCCACTATATCTTCTATAAACATAGTAGGTGGTAATCCAGATAATATGTATGGCGATCTTAGATTTGTAAACCTTGTCACTGGAGTAGAAAAGGAGCCTTCAGTTGATTTTATTCTAAGACCATTAGGATCATTCATCTTAGTGGATACAGGATACCATGAAGTTGTATTTGTAGATACAGTACAGATGTGTTCTGATACTATAACAGTATTTTTAGACCCATCTATGTTACTCTGTGATGTGGTATTTGATACGATTATGCCACTTGACACCGTAGTATTCTGTATAGATACCATGGATCTTGATAATATTGCGGGACCGATCACCAGTGTCGTCGATATATGTGAAGACAGCAATGGTCCTAACGTAGGTTTCAGTATTGATTCAGCATTCTGTGTCACCTATACAGGGATCACTCTTGGGATAGACACGGCATGTTATGTACTATGTGATGCTATGGGCAATTGTGATACAAGTAGCTTTATAGTGACTGTTATTTCAGATCCAGAAATTGTAAGGGATACCATATTCCCAGGAGATATAGAGATATCCTGTCTAGATGTCAGCATCTTTGAAGGCTCAGATTTAACGATTGAAAACTTCTGTCCAGATGATGCAGATGGACAAGTAGACTTTTTTATAGATACAGCAACTAACTGTATAGAATACTCAGGAGTAGAGCCAGGCATTGATTCAGCATGCATTAGGATATGCGATAATCTTGGATTCTGCGACACGACATTATTTTATATCGTGGTGGATTCTATTACGGGTGCTCCGATGGTGATGGATGATATAGACACCACGATTATCAACACGCCAACGGTGATTGACATCAAAGCCAATGACATTATTGGAGGGGCTATAGACACCGTATTCTTAGCATCCGATCCGATCTTTGGTGAAGCATCTATCAATTTAGATTGCTCATTGACCTATGATCCAGATAGAGATTTCTGTGATGTTACCGACAACTTTGATTATGTCGTGTGTAATGAATTAGGTTGTGATACAGCGACGGTGAGTATCTATATTGATTGTGAAGGAGAGATTGTTATTTTTACTGCTGTCTCACCGAATGGGGATGGAGTCAATGACTTTTTCCACATTGGAGGTATCGATGCATTCCCCAACAATAGACTTTGCATATTCAATAGATGGGGTAACCAAGTTCTATTGAGAGATGGATACAACAATGAGTTTGACGGACGTTGGGAAAACAAAGATTTACCCGACGGAACATATTTCTATATCCTAGAACTTAATGATGCGGATAATAGGGTTTTCAAAGGCTTCTTTGAGATGTATCGTTAACCGGTTCTAAAGTTAGAATTTAAGTCAAAGGCAAAGCAAGATGTATATCATTTTGCTTTGCCTTTTTTTGTCCAGCTACATGTAACAATTGTAGTGGATTGATATGGTGGGCATCCCCCTTCGGGTCGCGTGATACGCTTGTATTCGATACTCCAGACGACAGTTCAGATTATAGCTAGAGCCGTATTCGCTTGATCGCTCATCCATCTCTAGCCATATCTTCACAAGCCGTCTCGAGCACCTCATATCGCTTCTCCCGCTGATGCAAAAATGTGTTTATGTAATTATTTAGAGATTTTTGGGTGTAGAAGGTTCAGCCTAAATAAATTAAAATACTTCTGAACATCTATAATTAGCCAAAGTAATACCATGGCGAGGCGGTTCAGCCGGAAGCCCGTGAAGGACAAGTGGTGGAAGTGGTTCCGACCTTTTCGTCGGAAAAAACGGACGACACGACCCCTGAGGTATTGTGCTCATTTGACCTTAGTCAATACGAGCACAGTACCTCAAGGGGATGGCCCCAAATAATTTTACCCTACCTTGAAGGGAAGCTCAGTCAAACGCTTTCCAGTCAATTGAAGAAGTGCCTTACCGTTAGCAGTACCGATTATTGTGATCTGTCAATCGCAAAATTGGTATAGGAACGACTAAATATTAAATTGGATAATAGGTTTATTTGGTATACGCTCCTATGTTTAAAGACCTAAGAATTACAAATAAACTTCCAGTTGTAAATTGTACCGATTATAATTAGGATAGTCACTATAGATTATTAATCCTCTTCTTTATACACCTCCCTTATTTCTTCTTTTATTTCCTCCAGAGACATTTCCTTGATGAGGTTTTGACTTAGAAGGTAGAGAATTTTTTTACTATTCCATTTGTTTAAATTAGCTCTCAGATATAGCAATTTGGTTGTATGTAAGCTGGAATTCTCTATAAAGGCAAAAACTTTTTCTGTTGCTAAAGCGACCCTGTTTTCATCAATCTTTGCACGAGATGGTATCTGTCCATCTTGCAACAAAGCTGCTGCATAATTATTCAACTGAAGATCTGCATACCTTATTTTTGCATCTAGGATACTAAATATGGTATTGCGCAGATTATCTGCCGAAGAACGGTTTGGCTCATGAGATAGGGTTGTCATATTCTTCTTTTTAATATGAATTTTAGTTTTAATTTACCCCCGAAGGAGTATATTTGTTTTTTAGCTATTTTCGTCTTTAAACCTCAAATAGGTTTATATATAAATGCTTTACATATTTAATTTGTTGTAATACTTAACGAATTTTGTAAATAAAGTACTTGGATAAGACAGATATTAGCACACTGTTAGGAGAAAAAGGGATATATATTATGAATCATGCAGTTTTATTGATGCATTGTGCCGATAATAAGGGCATTATAGAGAACATTACTCAGTTTATTTCGCAACATGAGGGAGATATTATTGAGCTCGATCAATATACAGACAGAGTCAATAAGCATTTTTTTATGCGTGTAAAGTGGAATATGGACTCTTTTACCATTCCAAAAGAAAATATAAGAGCATCTTTCCAACAAAGTGTAGTCGGAGTGAAGGATATACATTGGAAAATATATTTTTGTGATCAACCAAAAAGAGTAGCACTATTTGTTACTAAACTTTCACATTGCTTGTATGATATTCTACAACGTTTTCAATCAAAGGAGTGGGACATTGAAATTCCCCTTATCATTAGTAATCACGAAAAACTAAGATACATCGCCGAGCAGTTTGATATTCCGTATCATGTGTTTCCAATAACTAAAGAAAATAAATTAGCACAAGAAGCAAAAGAACTATTATTGCTGAAGGAGCACAATATAGACTTCCTTGTTTTAGCAAGATACATGCAGGTTTTAACCGACGATTTTATTGCCCACTATCCGAGTCGTATCATCAATATTCATCACTCTTCATTACCAGCTTTCCCTGGTGCGAAACCGTATCACTCTGCCCATAAGCGTGGTGTGAAAATAATTGGCGCCACGAGCCATTATGTTACTGCAGAATTAGATGCTGGGCCGATCATAGCTCAGGACGTCTGCAGAATAACACACACAGATTCTGTGTCGGATTTGATAAGGAAAGGTAGGAATTTGGAGAAAACGGTATTGTCAGAAGCCATCTGGCAAAAGCTTCAACACAAAATACTTACATACGGAAATAAAACTATCGTTTTTCAATAACATACATTCATATTTAGATTTTTTGACACGAATTTTGCAATACAAGGTTTGAGAAAAATTATTTGAGCGGAATCAAATCTTAAAATTTGATTTTCTCGATACCAAATCAATTGTGAATGTTCTACATTCCTGAGTTATTATTGGGATTTAAAAAGTCAATTGCTTTTGCCATATTGTGCACATGCTGTATCGCTGTGTATGCGCAAAAGTCTGCTGTACAGGTATTGCAGGAGGATTTGCAATTGGCCAAGCACGATACAACTCGGATGCATCTTCTCTATCGGATTGCTTACAAGACCAAAAATAACGATCCAGAAAGTTCTTTAGAAACAATTGAAAAAGGACTATCCTACGCCCAAAATTATCAAAATCCAAAATATAAGGCTGCATTTTATTATTTGAAAGGTAGAATCAATGTTGACCTTGGGAACTTAAAAATTGCCAATGCTGAATTAAATAGATCTCTAGTATATTATCAGGAAGCTGGTAACCAAAAGCGCATGGCAGACATTAATAATAGTCTAGGCGGATTGTATAAAATGAAAGGAGATTTTGAATCTGCTAAAGTAAATTATGAATCTGCATTAAAGTATGCCCAGGCCAATTCTGATTCCATGCTTATGGCAACTAACTATAATGATCTGGGGGTTATTTATTTTGAAACAGGTAATTATACACGTGCTTCGGACTATTACCTTAAAGCTGCCAATATGCGGAGCGCAATGGGTAAAAGAGGGAAAAATGGATTAGTCATAAGCTACAATAATTTAGGTGTTTTGAATCGTAGATTTGATAAATTGAACGTCGCTTTAGACTATTACAAAAAAGGATTAACGCTTGCTCAAGAATTAAATGATGACCTGCGAGCATCTACTTTCTTCAATAATATTGCAAATATCTACAGAGATAAAGAGGACTATGATAAAGCTTTGACTTATCTAAATAAAGGGATGAAACTCTCAGAAAGAATGGGGTCTAAATCAAAAAAAGCTCAGTTTTTATATAATTTGGGAGTGACATACTTTGAACAAGAAAGTTTTGATAAGGCAGAAGTAAAACTGAACGCTGCCTTAGAACTTTATCAAGAAATTCAAGAGAAAACAGGAGTCGCAAAAACTTGCTTGCAATTGGGGGAAAATTATGTAGCAAAAGGGGAGGCGAGCAAGGGGCTCGAGTTTTTATTAATTGGTAAAGACATCAGTGCCGATATCAATTATCATGCAGGTATGGAGCATGTCTATGTCCAATTATCTGATGCCTACGCGGCTACTGGAGATCATGTCACGGCATACGAACATAGAAAAAAGTATCAACATTTGAAAGATAGTTTAAATGCAAACGAACAACACCAAGTAGTACTCGATGTACAACAAAAATACGAAGCGCTTTTTGAGAGTAAAGAACAAGCGCGAGCTATTGAAAAATTGAATGCAGAAAAGGAATTGATAGCCAGTAAGCAATTGAGCTTAATGGCTATGCTAATTTTAGCTTTGCTGACAGCTTCTTTCTTTTTATTGTACTTTATGAGAGTGAGTAAGTTGAATACTGAGCTAAATAATACCAAGGTAGCAATAGAGGCTCAAAACGATTCCTTGGAAAAAACCAATGTAGAGTTAAGAAGAGCTAAAGAGTTAGCCGAAAGTGCTGCCCAAGCTAAAGAAGAATTTCTATCTACCATGAGTCACGAGATTCGAACACCCATGAACGCTGTAGTGGGTATGACGAATATCTTATTGGATGAAGAACCAAGAGAAGATCAAGTGGAATATTTAAGTACCCTTAAATTTTCTGCTAACAATCTCATGACTTTAATTAATGACATTTTAGATTTTTCTAAGATCGAAGCTGGAAAAATACAAATTGAAAGATTGGAGGTAGACATGAGACGCATGATGCATCAGCTACACGAAACATTTAAAGTTAGTATGGCTAAAAACGCTGTTGATATACTACTTGAATATGAGAACTTTGATCTGAATTATAACGTAATATGTGACCCAACTAGGTTGACTCAAATTATTTCTAACCTGGTTTCAAATGCCGTGAAGTTTACTGAAAAAGGACATGTAAAAATTATTTGTTCTTTGATGAATGTGGTAGAAGGCTATGCTAAAATTAAATTCTCCGTAATAGATACAGGTATCGGTATTGAAAAAAATAGACAAGAAGAAATTTTCGAAAGCTTTACACAAGCTAGTAGTTCTACTACTAGACTATATGGAGGCACAGGTCTTGGTCTAGCAATTACAAAAAGATTGGTGGAATTGCAGCACGGTAAAATATTTGTAGATAGTGAAGTTGACGTAGGGAGTATTTTCTCTTTTGAATTAAATTTTGAATTAGGAAAGAAATTAGAAACTACTATGTTTAGCCGTCCTTCAGAAGATTCTAGTTTAGCCAGAGTTGGGCTCAAAGGCAGAAGAATATTATTGGCAGAGGACAATAAGATAAATCAAATGGTGGCGACTAAAATCCTAAACAAATGGGATGTCGATGTTACCATCGCTAATGATGGTTTAGAAGCTTTGGAGTATATAAAGACAGTAAACTTTGATGCAGTTTTGATGGACATCAATATGCCTAACATGGATGGCTATGAAGCTACCAGAGAAATCAGAAAACTAAGCGATAACACCAAGAATAGTATTCCTGTTATTGCATTAACAGCATCTGCATTTTCTAGTGTAGAAGAAGCCGTGATACAGGCTGGTATGAATGACCATGTTGGTAAACCATTCAAGCCAGAAGAATTATTCCAGCGCATTGTAAGAGCTTTAGAGGAACACGAAAATAGACAACGAGGCTTAGGCCTAGGGTAGAATGGCATGTTTTTTGGATTACTTCTTATCCAAATGTTCTTTACCCGCCATTGACAATACAAAACAAAGTTATGGATAGTCTTTTCGGGCAACGAAATTTCAATAGCAATTCTTTTCAAAGAGTCAACTCCGACGATATTGCGAGGCATAGACTCAATTCTCATAACGGCTGTTCCAAGTTTATTAATTCCTATATTGACGCATTGTTAAACGAGGGCGGTCTCTCTAATCAGCATATGCGCAAAAAGGATATCAATATATCTTCTTTATTAAAACAAGTAATTGCAGATAATCCAAGATTCAATAATTCCCTTTTTTCAACCAACATAAATGTTGACGAAAATATACACATTGATCCTATTCAAATTAAATTTGTTTTGGATAAGGTACTTGATAATGCATTAGTATATAGTGCAGGAAAGCAGGTGGCCGAGATTCATGTTGATCGAGGACCTCGAGCAATCATTTTGTCAGTAAAAGATGTTGGAGTTGGGATAGAATCATTCGAAAAGAACAAAGTTTTCTTGCCGTTTTATAGAGGTATATATTCCGCTAAATTTTCGAAAGGTATCGGCTTGGGACTTACACTAAGCAAGGAAATATTGTTGAATAATGATGCTGAAATTCGAATAGAGTCTCAGGGTCATGGTTTGGGCACTTCTGTTTATATCTCATTTCCCTATATAGACAAGCGTTTAGTTTATAAGAAGGAAATAAAAAAATCGATCCAATCACCACAATCAGTTTCTTGCTAGATATATCTTTGCCAAGGTTTAAACTTGCTGTGTAGTATTTTGAAATGCTGAACCTCTTTTATGTCAGCGTTAAAAAATACTAAACCAAAGAAGTATAGGTCTATTGTAAACTTTACCGCTTCATGCTCTTTGATTGTCTCCCAGGCTTCTGTCATTTCCTTAGACCAGTAGATATCATCAAAAATAAGAACACTGTGCTTATGTACATACGGTAGGCACATTTTAAAATATTGTAAGGTAGGACTCTTGGCATGATTGCCATCTATATAGCAGAGATCAAGCTGTTTTACCTTTTTTAGGATCTCTGGTAAAGTGTTGTCGAAATGACCCAGGCGCGGATGAATATTGGTTGCATCAAATAAATCAAAATTTACCTTAGCCACTTCAAGCACAAAACAACTACCTTCCAAAGTATATACTTGATTTTTTTGGGCATAACCCGCCAGCGAAATGGCGCTCAGTCCCAATGAGGTACCTAGCTCTACAGTGGTCTGGGCCTTTATTTTTTGAGCTATTTTAAATAGTATTTCACTTTGATAACTCGGTGAGACCGCAGTCTTTGCAATACTTTGAATAGATCGCTTCTTGAGATTAGATTTTTTTGAGCCTGCCCCTAGATCTTCTACCTCGATTGTAGTCTTATTTTTGTGTAGCTCCGATCTCAAGGCATTGAGCTGATCAAAGATATAATAATGACGATTATCCTCTAAGATAATTTGTAGGAATTCAAATACAAAAGGGGAGTGGACTCGATAATAGGTATCGGCCTGCCCATAAAAACGTAGTGCAGAAATAATAGCGTGTATATTTATCAAAATACCATCAGTCTTGATGCAAATATAAGATTGCCACGGTATTTGTATTGTTTATTGTCCATTTTTAAACGCAAAACCAAGAATGCAAAGAGTATGGGCTTAATCTCATATTAAATCAAAAGATTATATCTTTGGCATCGTTCAATAGGTTCAAAGGCATGTAAATGCTTGAAAATACCACTGAAAGAGACATTTTTGGCTTGAGTAGGTTCTTGAAAAGAATTGCATTGTACTTATTGAGTAGATAATATCGTTTAGGAACTATGAAAAAAGTGTATTTCTGCCTCGTATTGCTATCTATTTGCTTTTCCCGAAGCGCTGCACAGACCTATAATTTCTCAGGCGGCTTGAGACTGGGTACTGAAATCGGATTTAGCTTGAAGTACAGAATTGCCGATAAAGTGACCCTAGAAGGCATAGTTCAATCCCCAATAAAGTCTCAAGAGGCTATAACAACCCTGCTTGTAGAAAAGCATAATAGTATTATTACCAAGGGACTAAACATATACTATGGGGGTGGTGTACAGAAAGGCTGGGTATTGTCTGATATCAAAGAATATGACGACCCATTTGGCGTCGTAGGTATTATCGGAGCCGAGTTTAACCTTGCTCGTATTAATCTTTCTTATGATTTAAAACCTGCTGTAAATATCATTGGAGGTTCCTCTCCAATAATCCTTCAGACTGGAATTTCGATTCGCTACATTTTCGATAAACGTAACGTCTTATTACCTGACCCTAAAAAGAAATCAAAGAATAAGAAGAAGCGGCTTAAGGAAAGGGCTAAAAGAAAAAAGTTTAAAGAGAAAATGAAAGACAAATACAAGAGTAAGTAGGAATTTTTAATATAAACTGGCTTGAAAATAGCTACATTTAAGGGGACTTAGTCCAATCCTTAAAATCATCAATTTCAACAAATGAAGAATTTTATCAGCGTAGTGATTATGTTGTTTTTTGTGTCCATCACTTCTGTTTTTGCACAAATTTCTTTTACCCAAGAATCAACTAAGATTGGAGACCTTCAATCAAAATCGGGTGCCCCAATGGCTGTTTCTGATATTGATGGTGATGGTTTAGATGATATTATTAGCCTTGACAGATCTCGCGACCTCCTGATCAGTTTTCAGAATCTTGATGGTTCCTTTGATGTTGTTGATTTTCCAGCCCTCGGTTCTAGCAATTGGGGGGTGACTATCGGTGATGTCTCTAATGATGGTCGTAGTGAAATATTTACTGGAGGAGCCTATAATGATATCCGTCTAGTAGAAACAAGCCGCTCTGGAGACAACATAGTTTCTTTTATGGATGGTCCAGATATTTTTGTGCAAGCAGTTTCCTTTTTTGATATCAACAATGATGGTTTTCTAGATGCAATGGCTTGTCATGATGATGGACCGAATAGTATATTTATGAATGATGGTCAAGGTAATTTGTCCTACGATACTTCACAGCCCTTCAAAAAATTTGATAGCGCTGAAATGAATTCTGGCAATTACGGCAATGTATGGTCAGATGTCAATGGGGATGGTTTGCCAGACTATTACATAGCCAAGTGTAGACAAGCGGTAACCTCAATGACTGATGAACGAAGAATAAATCAATTGTGGATTAATAATGGAGATGGCACCTTCTCAGAATCAGCCGCTGCCTATGGCCTAGATATAGGATTTCAATCATGGACCGCAGAGTTCCAAGATATAGATAATGATGGAGACATGGATTGCCTAATTACTAATCATGATGGCCCCACCCAATTATTCGAAAATATTAGTAATACAAATTTTGTAAATATCACTAATCAAAGTGGTATAGAGGTACAAGGTTTACCTGTGCAAGCAACCATGAAGGACTTTGACAATGATGGCTTTGTAGATGTATTTGTGACCGGCACCGATGGTGTGTTATTCAAAAATAATGGCGATAAAACATTTACCCCAGTTTCAGATTCCAATAGCAATTTGACAGGCAATGAAAATTCTTTTGCAGTAGGAGATTTGAACCATGATGGATTTTTAGATTTGATGATTGGTTACGGAACAGGGTTTAATGGACCATCTAGTAGTGTGGATGATAAACTTTGGTTAGCTAATAAAAATGACAATCACTGGTTAGCCGTTCAATTAAAAGGAAATCAAAGTAATATCGGTGGGGTAGGATCGAGAATAGAACTCTACGGTGATTGGGGAATGATGGTAAGAGAAGTTAGAGCTGGAGAGAGTTATGGGACTAGCCACACCTTGACACAACATTTTGGTATTGGTTCTAGCACCGCTATTGATTCTATAGTTATCAGATGGCCATCAGGGCTGATAGATACCTACGATAATATTATGATTGACCAATTCGTCACGATTCTTGAAAATACTTGCATCACCCCTCCTTCTAGCATTATAGCAGATGGACCGACTACTTTTTGCAGTGGAGATCAGGTTAGCTTGACGGCAGCACCTGGATACAATTATCTATGGAGCAATGGTGCCACCACACAAAGTATCACAGTGAATTCGCCTGGTACGTATTCAGTACAAATAATGGATGGTTCTGACTGCAGTGTTACCTCAAATGCCATCAATGTAGTAGTTGACCCAGATGAATCTTTCTCCATTACTACCAATCAAGATTTAGTGATTTGTGAAGGAGAATCCGTTATTATAAGTAGCGCCAATGGTGAAGTAGTTAATTGGTCGGATGGCTCAGTAGGCCAGACCATCGTCGTCAATCAAACTAGCCAGATTAGTGGCCAAGCGCAAGGGACATGCGGATCTATTGTTTCTAATACCTTGTCTGTGGAAGTAATACCTACTCCTGAAGAACCAAGCAATATTGATTTTGATTTCGATTTTGACCAAGTTACCCTCACAGCAGAGGGCGACGGGATTCAGTGGTTCAATGATGCATTGGGACAAGAATTGCTAGGTTTAGGAAATGAATTAGTCTTGCAAAATGTAATGGGCAATCGTACCGTTTTTGTTGGAAATAGTTCTGAAATTGAAGATAGTGTAAAGAGTGTTGGAGAGCTGGCCCATACAGGTTCTAGTGACTACAATTCTGAGAACTTTAATGGCGCTATGATTTTTGATGTTTTCGAAGAAGTGCTTATTCGTACCATATCAGTAGATACCGATATGGCTGGTCTTCGCAATATTCAGGTATTAGATCCAGACGGTAACTTGTTGTATGAAAAGTTGGTAGATATTCCAGTAGGACAAACAGATGTTAGACTAAATTTTACGGTTTCGCCTGGCGTAGGATATATGCTTACTACTGAAAGTATACAAAATATTGAGACCTTCGGTTTTCAATCTCCTCGACTCAAGCGAAGTGCTGTTGATTTTGGATCTGATTTAAATTTTCCATATAATATTGATGATTTGATCTCTATTAGGACTTCAAATTTTGGTTCTGGCTTCTATTATTATTTCTTTGATTGGAAGGTGTCCTCTGATAGCAAATCATGTATAAGTAATATTTTACCAGTCAATATAGTACCTAATGCGGTACTCAATATTTCAGATACGGACGCCATCAATGTTTACCCAAATCCTAGTACTAATTTCTTTCAAGTAGATTATGCGGGGACAGAGTCTTTTGACATTAGAGTATTGTCCTTAGATGGGCAAGAACAAATAGTCGCTAAAGACCTAAGGGCTACACACCAAATAAATCTCACAAACTATGCCTCAGGTTTGTATGTAATGGAGATGCGAGTTGGTGAAGACACCTACTACGCGAAGTTGATAAAAATGTAAAAGTAATTTGTTGACAGGAGCTATTCACTGTCCTCTTCTCCTTTTCATTTCATCGCTAATCATCTTCAGCTCTCTACTCATATCTCCAGTGACGCTGGTATTCTCTTGAGCACGTCTGATGAGATACGGGATAACCTCTTCCACAGGTCCATAGGGCAAATACTTAGCAGCGTTATATCCACCCTCAGCCAGGTTAAAAGTGATATTATCACTCATGCCATAGAGTTGGCAAAAATTGACATGAGGGTGATTTTTGGGGATACCTCTTTCGGCTACCATATTTGCAAATAGTTTATTACTATTGGCATTATGTGAAGCATTACAGCAAGCTATAGTATCAATATGTTCAACAACATAGGCCAGACCATCATTAAACGATTTATCCGTATCCGCTTTAGTCTCATGAATCGGAGAAGGGTAGCCCTGGGCATTGGCATGTTCTCTTTCCTTCACCATGTATGCGCCACGGACCAGTTTTGCTCCTAGGAAATATCCATCCACCAGCGCTTTTTGATGCGAATCTTTCAAAAATTGAAGGCGATCTTTGCGATACATTTGAAAAGTGTTGTAGACCACAGCTCTCTCTTCATTATATTTGATCATCATTTTTTCCACCATGTGATCAATGCACTCTTGCGTCCAGGACTCCTCAGCGTCTACATATATGGATACGCCCTGTTGATGCGCCAAAGCACAAATAGCATCCAGTCTCCCAAGTGCTTCCTCAAATTCCAGTCGCTGTTTTTCAGAACTCGGTTTCGTAAGGCCAAAGTTTTTAACCAGCTCGTCGGTCGCCAAGCCAGTTACCTTTACCGTGACGATAGGCACAGATTGGTTGGCCGCAGCAAATGCCACTGCTCTAAGATTTTCTTCTTTTGTTTTTTCGAAGTCTTCGACCGATTCCTTTCCTTCGATGCCGTAGTCTAGAAAAGTACTGCACTTACAGGCATATAGTTCATTGATGCTGGGTTGGGCTTTTTCTAGTGTGGTTCCCCCAATAAATTGTGAAAATATTGTTTTCTTAATTATTGTCTTGGCAAAGGGAAGTTTATACTTGATTGCAAACAAGCCTAGCGGTGACATCAAATTTACAAGCCAGGCTTTACCCATTACTGAGAAAAGACGCTTACTCTTTCGCAGAGCTTTATCCGATTTGTGTGCAAAAGCAATTTTCGTATTAGTGAAATCAAGCTCTGCCTTATTTGCTGATGTTGACATGTTAGTTACCTACTTGTAAGATCAATTTTCTAGACCTGTATTCTACAGCGCCTATTTTAGTTTTGCACTTAACCAGTGCGCTCAAAATTACAAAATCCGACCATATTATTCTTCAACTTAGACTGATTTATCCGTCAGGATTTGAAGTAGCACATTGGGTCTTTAACTATTTGCTAAATCATTGACTTAAAACAAAATGTATCAGCTCGCCAATTACCTATTTGAGCCTCAAGGTGATCACAATCAGTACGTTGAGCTAACAACGACAATTGCATAAATGTTTAGTAGGGCGCTCCCACTGCAGGTATTTAAGATACTGAGATACTCTTCAAAGAGTCGATTGTTCAGGTATATAGGTTTGATATAGGAAGGTAGACCTGCAGCGGTCAGGCCCCTCCGGGCTCGCTATTCAGCTCGGTCCCACTTTCGTACCTCCAGTGTGACGTCTCCTTACAGTCGACCCCTCCATACCCTTAGCGCAAAAAAAAATAGAACGATGTAATCCTTTTCAAATTATTATAAGATAAAGTAAACACGTCAGATGAAAACTACCCATTCGGGTGAATAAAGTATTACCGAGGTTCTAGAAATTTGCAGTATCCACTAATAAAATTTGAATTCAATTTATTAAAAATGTAATTATGAAAAACACAGTATTACTTATTGCGCTCCTATCAATATTCTTTAGCGTATCTGCACAGCATACTACCATGGAGTATAATTCGGATAGTGACTATCGTCCTCACTTATTGCTTTTAGAAGATGACGCTTCGGCAACAGAGATGGCCCGTATATGGTTTAAAAACAGTAATGACAATATTAATTTTTGGACTGTAGGGGCAAGAGCAAAAACTGGAAGTAAAGATTTTGACAATACTTTAGATCAAAATTTTGCTATTGCATTTAATAGAAATCAAAAGTTTGCTATTTCAAAAAATGGAGAGGTGAGAATAAATGCCTCATACATACTCCCTATACAAGATGGATCGGCTGGACAAGTAATCAAGACGGATGGCAATGGTCGATTAAGTTGGACAGATTGCTGTACACAAGAAATCAATAGTGTCCAAAATTTTCACAAATTAAAAAGTTATACGAAAGCACCTGAATGCCCAAAAAAGGGCAATGAAAATGGAAAAATTATATTCGATGCAACCAACAAGCAAGTAAGAGTATGCATAGATGGCAAATGGAAGGCACTTTAAAAAACAAGTTTGTTCAAAACTAAATTTAGAACTAATAGGAAAATAGAAAATATGAAAAATATAATTGTATGCTTGTTCATTTTAATGAATATGTCACTTTTGGCTCAACAAACTCAGGATATAAAAATGAGACCTTATGATGTTTCTCATGTTGAAGAAGAGATTTTTGAAAATCTAGATTTACCAGCAGAATGGAATTGTAGAATAGAAACTTGTCCAGAAAAGATCTTTAAAGCCAATAGAATCAATTTGTTTGGCCTCGATGAGACAACTCATAATTCGCTCAATCTAAAATTGCCAACACGTATCGTACGTAGAATGACATCTAATACTGATGTATATGGTTTTATTCATAATGGAACCTTGAAAATTTATAAAATCGGAAAAGGTTTAGTCAAAGAGGTTGAAGGAATTCGAGTATTAGCAGGTGATAAGTAAGCTATTAACCAAAACTTTAAATCCTTTGATATGCGACCACCAAGATGCGCTGTTTGTGGTAAACTTTCCAAAACTAATATTGATGGATTTAAACTAGTCCGATTTAAACTTACGCAAAAGCAAAAGGCATTTAATCAAGAAATGAAAGAAAAAAATAAAACAGGTCATCCAAAAGGGACAGATTGGTTTTGTGCGGATCACTATCTTCGTGCAAAAGAACTACGAAACAGGTCCAACATTGAAGCTATAAAAATTATAAAATCTGAAATTTAGATCTTAATGATTCAGGTCAAAAATTTTTAAATCTCTTTGCATTGCGAATCATATAAATTGCTCTGTGTACTTTTCTCACAGAGCAATTTTGTTTTTATACGTTAAGAAAACGAATTTTTAAAATGCCTATTAGTTTTGTAGAGAAACTATAATAGGACTATTCAGAAGTAAGAGATGAACCCTCGGAGAGCTTGTGCCGATTTTCTTTGGGAGAGTGGCCTTATCATAGCCCAGGATGGCAATCCTTGTGTAGTAATGCAATCTAAATCCAATTTGGCGCGATTTTTCAGAAAAAATCATGACAATTTGCTGCTGAGAATAATATTGTTTTTCACAAATTCAGATTTGCCTTTAAAGCTATTAGTCAACTCTCCCTTTAACAAGATACCTTACTAGGCATACCCACACAAACACAATAGAGTCTGAAAATTAGTATTATGCCACTATTAATTCACCCTACCCATTCCCCCAAATATCCCAAGCCGCCTCAGCTTGAATCTCCAACATCTCTAGTCCATTCTTAATCTTCGCGCCACGTTCTTCACCACGTCGTAGGAAAAGTGACTTTGCTGGATTATATATCAGGTCATACAAAAAGTAAGAGGCATCAATATATTCAAATGGTAGATCTACACATTCTTCTACCATAGGGAAAGTACCCAAAGGCGTGGTGTTGATGATGAGTCTGTGGGCGCTCATTACATCTTGATCCAGTTCATCATAAACAATTCCTTTTGCTTTTGAGCGACTCACCATAGTAAAAGGGATATCTAGTTCTTTCAAAACAAAAGTAATGGCTTGGGAAGCACCGCCAGTTCCTAATACAAGCGCACGAATATTTCTTTGTGCATCAGGAATAAATCCCAAGAGCGACCGCTTGAATCCAATAACATCCGTATTTGCCCCAGTGAGCTTCTTGTCGGGACCGATAGAAAGCGTGTTGACTGCTCCAATTCGTAATGCCGTATCTTCTATACTATGCACATATTTTAGAACCTCTTTTTTATAAGGAATAGTAACGTTGAGCCCTACTAAGTCAGGTTCAGACTCAAGTAGTTTTGGGAGTTGAGAGATTTGGTCTAAAGAATACAATTCGTAGGACCAATTCGTGATTCCGGCCATGGCAAACTTATTTGTGAAATACTGCTTCGAAAATGAATAGTCAATATCCTTACCAATCAATCCTAGTTTCTTCATGCGAATCCTAGTCTTTTTGGTCGTCCGCTTTAGCCATCAAAAAAACAATGCCTAATCCTACCACAAAAAATACAATCGCTAATACTAGGTGTCCATTCAATCCAGTAGCGAGTTCGTAAGCAGAAGGGCTAATATTATTCTCCATCAAAATTTTGTCTGGTAGGCCAGTTTCTTCATCCATGATGATGCTACCCGTAGCATCCCGAAGCCATTCTGTAGCTTGTCTCCAAGGCCAGATCTTATTGAGTGAGCCCAGCATAAAGCCCGTCAAGGCAGCCAGGGTTACATTTTTATAATTGGCAAATGTCCATGATAGGAGCCTAGAGATACTCATCAGACCAGTCAAACATCCAAGACCGAATACAAGCATCGTGATGATCTTATCAGCCGCAAAAGTGGATAAGACCCCTTTTAAAGTATCTTGTACGATGTAAGTGTACATGCCCATAATGAGCAAAATAAATGACCCAGAAATACCAGGCAAGATCAAGGCACTAATCGCAATCATCCCAGAGATGAATACATACACATAAGAGGTAGAGCCCGCTGCCGGTAGGGAAGTAGTCAAGAAGTAAGCGACTACTGTGCAGACTACCAAGGCCACAATTTCTTTCCAGGACCAAGCTTTGATTTGTCTACCAATGAAGAAAACCGATCCCAATATGAGTCCAAAGAAGAATGACCATACGATCGGAGGAAAATTTTCTAATAGATAGGAAATGCCAAAGACGCCTACCACAATGCCACCGATCATGCCTCCAATGAGGAACAACAAAAAGTTGCCATCTACAGCTTTCCATAGGCCAGCGATGCCGTCTTTCTTGGCTACTCCTATCAAAGGAAAGCCGATAGACTTGATGCTACTTATGAGTCTTTCATAAATCCCTGTAATGAACGCAATCGTGCCACCAGACACACCAGGGATGACTTCTGCCATACCCATAGCTGCTCCTCTAATCATTAATCCTACTGAACTATGTTGTTTATTATTCATCCTTAATGCTCTCTTCCTTTTATCTTATTTGATTTAAACGCGTTGTTTACTTCAGTGTCTTCCTCAGTAGTGAGTACCTCCTTGTCTATTCCTAAATTTGACAACTCTGGCTGTCCTGCATCTACCCAAGCAGTATACCATACACTACCGATAGCGAGTATTGCATCTCTCATACGCCCTTCTACCATACCATTCATGCGGAGACTGTACGCTTTTGCATATTCTTTACACTGGGTACGTGTGAGTTGGTTGCCCCGATCATCATAGCAGATCTGTTGATCCTGCGGGAAAGTCTTACTTAAATTTTTCTCGATGAGAAGTACGCTGTCTACTAGGGCGTGACTATCTAAAACTACATCCCAGAAATATTCCTCTTTGTCTTCTATGTAGAAGGCTTTGCCAACAAAGTAATCATACTCATTATCTGCAAATAATTCAGGTATTCTACTTTCCCAAAATCCGTGAATGCCTAATTGGTCTGTGAGCTGCCCATTATAGTTTTCGGTAGTATGTAATGGTACGTGCGCGTCTCCTAAATAATGCCCCATTTCTGCCGATAATCTCAAGATGCTAGGAATGTTCTTAGCAAGAAAAGCCTTTTCTAATTTCTTTTGCATAAACGCAAGATGAAAAGGGACGATGCCGTGTTCTGTGAATTCATCTACTGCGATGAATCTAGCGCCCTTCACTGCTATGCCATATTTGCCAAAGAAAGCTGACATATTTTTTTTGGAAATATCTCTATCGTCATCATAGTAAGTGTTGAGAACATTATCATAAATGAAACTCCTGTAGGCACGATAGTCAATCTCCTTATTTTGGAAGGTGAAACTCTTACTGGGTTTGCGCAAGTCATATGGAAGCAGGTCTCTATCCAACCAAGTCAATGTATCTCCTCTGGAATTGATCTTTTTGATGGTAGTGTAGTGCATCATCAGATTGACCCAATCTCTAGGAATATTATTAAATGGCGCTTCCCCCCAAATATCTAAATCGATATAGTGACGAATGGCCTCAAACTTGGAGGCATATCTACGTTTGTCCGGGTCCACTGCGTGATCGCTGATGTAGTCTATATTGCTTTTATAAAAGCCAAATAGATCTTGTGGTAGTGTAAAGCAAGCCAATTTGTTTATCCTGCGATGTCCAAAAAATCCCCAGTCTACAGTAGAAGACAAAAACAAAAAGCCTAATAAAAGGAGTATGCTATACTTTATTTTCACAGTGTGAATTTAAGCCAATTTGAGGATTTTTTATTCATCTATCAAGAATTTAGCAAGTTGC
>CAKZVJ010000273.1 GCA_937923345.1 uncultured Saprospiraceae bacterium | reverse complement strand
GAAACCACCAGAACTTGTCCCGACGCTCGGGAGTTCACCATAAGCATCTACCATTTGTACAAGACACCATAGAAAACTTTGGTGACTTGTACAAGCGAGCTTTGACTTTGGATTACTTTGGTGGTTTCGCCAGCGCTAGCTTAGCTTATGTTATAATAATCATGAACTACATGAGTAATTTAAAAAAATTAGAATAAAAAATACTGCAACAATTTTTCTGAACACTCCTAATGGTGAATTATGAATTATGAATGCTGCTCTGACATTTTAGAAAAATGAATACAATGGCTGTTAAATTTTGTTGCATTCAATTTTAGATGAATTTACTAGATAAAATCGGACCTACGTTACAAAACAAAAATTAAAACCACAGCGTGGTGGAACTATTGTTGTTTGAGGCTACCGCCTCAAACAACCTATGGCTACATTCCAATGTGGCGCGAATTTATTTTAAAAATCGTGACCAATTGCTTCTGCGAATTGATCCAATTCTCAAAACCATTTTCAATGTTAGGCTATTGACAAACGATTAGTTTAAAATAATCTTAAGTTCACTATTTTTTTTTTCGGACTAGTGCTGCGGAGTAGTGACGAATCTATATAGCCTGTAGCGATAGCGGAAGGCTGTATAGATGAGGAAGACCGTAGGGCCGATCCCGATTATCGGGAGAGCTACGTAGCATAACGACCCTGTGCATTTTTCTTTGCCTATTTCGGGCAAAGAAAAATGTGCAGGGTAGGCCCCAAATCATCCTCTAATAAAAAATGGAGCACTCTAATGAAAGAGTACTCCAAGCCAAAATATCAATTAAATTATCTTTAAAAAGGGTACGCGTTTTCTGCGATAACCACATCTGCAATTTGTCTTCTGAGCGCCTTCACGTTTACGGGTGTAAAATTGGTGAAACGCTTCAGGCCTAATAAAAATGTCTTGATCAAATCTTCCTCTGCGAATGACACGATGGCGTCTGTAGCATTCTTTCTCAACCTATCGTTGGCGTCCGTGATGAACACTTTGAGCATAGCATCATAGATCGCTTGGTCCGCTTTTTTATTGTCGTGCGTACTTAGCTTCTCTACTCGCAACAACATCGACTCCGCCAAGAAGGCGTCGATCATCATGTCGGACATATTCATGAGTACTTCTTGCTCAGACTTGAGATTGAGCTTACCATCCATCTGCATTTTTACGGCAGCGCCTGAAACCATCAAAATCGCTTTTTTGAAATCTACGATGGCTTTTTTCTCAGCCGCATAAGGTCCTTCTAAGGCATCCATGGAAGGCATACTCGCCAACTCTTTTTGCACTGCCCAGGCTGGTCCGGCTAAATCAAACACCCCCTTCATAGCACGCTTCAATAACATGTCTACGATAAGCAGTCTGTTGATCTCATTGGTCCCCTCGTAGATACGTCCGATCCGAATGTCTCGATACGCTCTAGCGATGTTGGTCTCCTCAGAGAATCCCATACCACCATGTACTTGTAGCATCTCATCGATCACGTAAGTTGTAATCTCCGATCCTGCCACCTTGAGAATAGAACTCTCGATTGCGTACTCTTCTGCCGCCAACAACTTCGCTTCTGCAAAAGATTTTCCTTCTGCCTTGAGCTGCTGTACTTTTTGCTGCATCAAGTCCGACACTCTATAAGTCGTACTCATACCTGCGAAAGTCTGAATCGCTGATTCTGCCAGCTTAAATTTTATAGCGCCAAAATTTGAAATCGGTTTGCCAAATTGGATACGATCGTTGGCATACTGTACGCCTTCGTTGATCACTTGCTTCGCTCCTCCTAGTGAAAGAACGCCTAGCTTATATCGACCAGCGTTGAGCACGTTGAAAGCGATGAGGTGCCCTTTGCCTTTCTCACCCAATAGGTTCTCAACGGGTACTTTTACGTTTTCGAAAAACAGTTGTCTGGTAGAAGATCCCTTGATCCCTAGCTTATCTTCCTCCGCACCGTAGGTCAATCCTTCTGCGCCACGCTCCACGATAAATCCAGTAAATTTGTCGCCATCAAGCTGAGCAAAAACGATGAATACGTCTGCAAATCCTGCATTCGTAATCCACATCTTCTGACCATTGATGATATAGTGTTTGCCATCGTCTGAGAGGTCCGCGCGCGTCTTCGCTGCGAGCGCATCAGAACCAGAACTCGGCTCAGTCAAACAGTAAGATGCTTTAAGGTCACCAGCACAAAGGCCTGGCAAATATTTTTCTTTTTGTGCTTCTGTACCGAAATATAAAATCGGCAACATACCGATTCCCGTATGCGCCGCAAAGGTAGTACAGAAAGAACCTGTCGGGCCCATGGCATCGCATATCAGTGTATTGGTATTGGTGTCCATCTCCATGCCGCCGTACTGTTGTGGCATATGTGAACCGATCAATCCTAGATCAGCTGCCTTTTTGAGTAGCGACACGGTCAATCCTTCCTCCTGCTTTTCGATCCGTTGCGTATTTGGATAGATTTCATTTTTTACAAACTCTTCTATCATTCCTTTGATCATGAGTTGTTCCTCATTAAAATCTTCAGGTGTAAATGTTTCTTGTGCTTTGGATTCTTTGATGACAAATTCGCCTCCCTTGAGGAGTAGGTCGCTTGCTGATAAATCGGGATTTTTAGTCATGACTGGCATTTATTAATTTTACTGTTAGCGAATATTCGCTAAATATAAATCTTTTTAATGTGATAGTAAAGAGTTTTAGCGAATATTCGCTAAAAAGGTGAGAGTTAGCCTTCGTCCAGCCAATAAAAGGCAATATTTATACCAAGGATTTATTGAAATCTTGTTTTTTTCTTGTTCTACATCGCTCGGAGTTCCTCATAAAATAAGACTAACTTCTTTGGTCTACCTTTTAGAACGTCCTCTTAGGGAAGAGGACTTTCGTAGTATATGAAACAGAGCTTAGGGCGGCTTTCGTGGAATTTGGGTTTTATGCTATATTAATTATCCTCGAAGCTTATTGAGCAGGTGGTTTAAGTTTTCAGCTTCTTCTCGACTTATTTGCCGATACAGTTTTTCTATAATAGTTTCTACACTAGGTACTAGCTCTAGAAATTTAATACCTTCTTCAGAAATCGTCACGTCTACGAGCCTCTTATCTGTAGAACAAGAAATGCGAGTCACCCAGCCTTTGGCACTGAGTCTGTCTACAAGTCTAGAAGAATCTGCCATTGGCTGTACCATTCTCTCTCTTATTACTGAGGTGCTTATAGGCTCTTTTGCCCCTTTGAGGATTTTAAGTACGTTAAATTGTTGAAGCGAAACCCCATAAGGTTTTAAAAATTTTCGCAACTCTCTTTCAACATTTTGATATGCTGTGGTGATACTATCAATGAGACCCATATTAGAGGCTATAAATGAATTATTTTTTGCAAGTACCATAATTTTTTAAATTTTGTTTGTTTGAGAATAGTTTAGCTGCAGACCTATCTTAATCCTGCTCTGAGTACTTTTTCTTGCATCTCCTTTCTTGCAAAGAAGATTCTACTCTTGATTGTTCCTAAGGGTGTTTCCAAGGCATCCGCTACTTCTTGGTAACTCATTCCTTGATAGTTCATCATGAATGGTTCACTTAACTTTGGATCTAGTTCATCAAGCATAGCCATCAATTCTTGCATAGCTATATTGCTTTCGCCTTCATTCACTGCAGCGCTTCTAGTATTTGTAATTATTTCTAAACTATCATCAGCCACAGTCTTTACTTTACTTCTCTTTTTCTTTCTATAATCATTGATAAAAGTATTTCTCATCAGCGTGAGTATCCAAGCTTTGAAATTAGTCCCAATCTTGAATTTATCCTTGTTCTTAAGGGCCTTGTATACCGTATCTTGGAATAGGTCTCTACTGTCCGCTAAATCTCTCGTTAAGCTTAACGCAAAATTGTTAAGTGGAGAATTAATCATGTCTAATTGCGCATAAAAATCGTTTGTACTCATCTTGATATATTTTTAAAATGTGGTGTGTTTAATTATTATTGTTTAACCATTGATGTTATAACATCTAAATGAGAATATTTGTTGTGCAAACATCGTTGTTATAACATCTTTTTTATTAAAAAATTTGGCTTTAGGTCATTAATCATTGATAATCAGTTGATTACTGGGCAAAAAAAATATAGTTTTTTATGAGAAATTTTAATGTACCCGTAAACGACTTAGCGTCCTGACTTCTAGAAAAGCAAATTCAACAATGCTTAAATATGCTATCATCTATCCATATGCTGGAGAGTACATATAGTATGGCTTAGGTATACCGTCGTAAAATACTTAATGGAGACTTGCAAAACGAGTGCAAGAAATATTAAGTCAAGATTATAGGCCGGTGGAAATAAAGATACTGTAAGAAATAGGTAAGTGAGGATCACTTAATTCTTCATATTGAATACGCGCCAAAACTTTCAGTAATGAGTCCGCTCCGAAAACTCACGAAACCACAAAATGACTCTTTTGGCGATATTTTTCATTTTCTCAATCCACTAATGCTCAGGCATCACTGAATTTCGAGAATAAAAATTCTCATCCAAAATAGGTCATTTTTTGCAATCCGCTACTTTCCAGAGTGGACTCAGTAATTAATTTTGCGAAGCAACCTAAGAGCCGCAATTTTCGCTTGTTGCAGGTCGCACACCCAAACTCAAAATGAGATATCGGGCCATAAAATTATAGACTACAGCGATGGAGTATGGAGTACAATAGATATATCTAATGAAAGGTGCAAGAGCATATAGAGCACCATGGGGCAAAGAGCCAGATAAAGGAGAATACAATTTTAAGCTTGACTAATAGTGAATACAAGACTTCTCGCCCTCGAACACATAAACTACTAAGGTAGCAGATTTTTAATTCACTTTATTCTTGACGAAGTTTATCTAAAATACTGTTGAGTTTAACTGCCTCTTCCGAGGTCAAGTTTTTATATAGATTTTCAATATGTCTGTCCAGACCTTCTAGTTGCAGCACATATTCCAGCCCTGCTTTGGTAATGGTGATATCAACTAATCTTTTGTCCTCTGCATTAGCTATTCTTTCGACCCAACCTTTAGCATTTAATCTTTCAACTAGTCTAGAAGTATCCGCCATTTTTTCAATCATTCTTTTACGAATACAACTCGTAGATAAGGGTTTATTTGCACCTTTCAATATTCTCAATACATTATACTGCTGTACCGTTATCCCATACGGTTTGAAGAAGCCTTTCATCTTTAGAGACAACCAATTGTGCGTGAAAATTAAATTGACGGTTGCTTTTTGAAATTCGCTTCGGAAAGGTTTAGTTTGATTTATTTCATTCTCTATTCCCATATTAACCTAATAACATTTTGAAAATTTTGTTTAATCTATTATCTCAATCCTGCATTAAGCGCAAGTACTTGCAGTTCCTTTCTTGCAAAAAATATGCGACTTTTTATTGTGCCTAAGGGAATATCTAGTTCGTCAGAGATTTCTTGATAGCTGAGTCCTATATAATACATCTGAAAAGGTATTCTTAGTTTGTCCTCGATGCTGTCCATCATTTTATTAAGCTCCTCCATTTCTAGATTTGAGGTACCGTGATTTCTGATCGCTGTATTCTCTTTGCTCGCTTCAAAATAAAAACTATCAGAAGGAGCAGAAGTAACCGCATGTCTTTTTTTGCGACGATATTCATTGATGAAAGTGTTTCTCATCAAGGTCATGATCCATGCTTTGAAGTTAGTTCCGATGCTAAATTTATCCTTATTTTTAAGGGCCTTGAATACAGTTTCCTGAAACAAATCTCTAGCATCATCCATATTTTTAGTGAGGCCTAGTGCAAAAGATTGTAGAGGATTGTAGATAAAGTCAATTTGCTGATAAAAATCTTGAGTACTCATTAAACTAAATTTTAAGTCTTGTTTTAAATTCTGTGGTTCAACACCATTGTTGCAACCTTATTGTTACAACATCAAAGTTATAACATTTAATGGGATCTCGCAAGAAAATTGCCAAAAAATAAGGTTACAACATTGAAAAAATAACTATCTACTTGATTTTCAATTTGTTACCTCTCAAAATAAATGACTTTTAAGTACATTTTAGTCTCCAATACAAAGCACACAGCGCATATTTACCCCAATTTGGCTCTATCTTGTATAGCTCCAAAAGATATTTCTTGGTGATTTTGCTATACAGATGTGTATATATTCTATGTGTACACAATGTTTTTTGGGGGCCATCCTCAGACTACCTCGTCTGAGGTCGCTATGATACGTAGCTCGTTAGTCCACTCGGCCATGATTACTAGCGTCATTCTGATGCTAGTAATCATGGCTGCCCTATCCAACCCAATGGCTCTGCAAATCGGGCACTACTTCTCAGCGCTTGTCCAAAAAATAATCCTACTCCCGTAAATCTTGGATATATATAATGTCCTCCATATATGCGAAGGAGTACACTCTGCACTGGAAAGTATACATCTTATGACACTAGATAATTGAGTTGGATAGATCGTAAAATAAAAAGGGATTTACTAAACTTGGTGAGATAACACTACGAGAAGCAATGACTCCCCTTGTCTATTAAGTTATTTTCGGGTTTGGCTTTGGGGTAATTTTGGGTTTTGGGTCTGGGGGAACACTATCTCCAGTATTCATTATTCAAACTTTTAAATCAATATATTTTGCGGTTTTATGAGTTTCGGAGCGGGCTCAACCAATTATTATATACCTATTTTCTTAATTGTTTTGAAATACTCTACGAGGGGCAAACCTTGCCCCCCATGTATAGAGTTTTCATTTGGATTTTGGGTATTGGGGGTTTATGGGGGTTTAAATCTTGGGAGCAATACCTCTCCCGTCAATCATTAATCGAACTTTTAAAACACTAACTATTATTAACCTATTTATTATTTATTCTTCTGAATCACTCTTCTGCGAGGGGCTATTTGCCCCTCGTTTGCAGAGCTTCCATTTGGATTTTGGGTATTGGGGGTTTAAATCTTGGGAGCAATACCTCTCCCGTCAATCATTAATCGAACTTTTAAAACACTAACTATTATTATTAACCTATTTATTATTTGTTCTTCTTTATTGTGGTTTATCTCAAACCTGCCTTAAGCACTTTTGCTTGTAATTCTTTCTTAGCAAAAAATATTCGGCTTTTGATAGTACCTAAAGGAGTTTCCAATGCATCAGCTACTTCTTGGTAACTTAGGCCTTGATAATTCATCCAAAAAGGCTCACTCAACTTTGGATCCAATTCCTCCAGCATGGCCATCAATTCTTGCATTGCCATATTACTTTCACCCTCATTAGATGCAGCTGATCTAGTATCTGTAATCATCTCAATACTATCATCAGCTACTGTCTTCACTTTACTTCTCTTCTTTCTTCTATAGTCATTGATAAACGTATTTCTCATGAGCGTCAATACCCAAGCTTTGAAGTTGGTTCCAATTCTAAACTTATCCTTATTCTTAAGTGCCTTGTAAACGGTTTCTTGGAATAGGTCTCTACTATCCTCCAAATCTCTTGTTAAACTTAAAGCAAAATTATGTAGAGGAGAATTAATCAAGTTTATCTGCGTATAGAAATCGTTCGTACTCATCTTTATTTATTTTTAATTAGGAGATTATAATTTATTTATTGTTTAACCATTGATGTTATAACGTTATTATTCAAATAATTGTTGTGTGAACATCGTTGTTATAACATCTTTTATTCAACAAAAATTTTATCTTAGATTCAATCTATTGATATTCAGCTATTTGCACTTCTGATTTTTTTTGAAAATAATTAAGAGAAATCTTCTTTTTCCGATTCGGGTAGCTCCTATTGACTTTAAGAGTATCTCGCATTCTGCCTGTCAGCTCTTTCACTATTCAAACATTGATGCATAAATCTTACTCTACAGAGCATAATTTATGGTTGAATCGAATATTGGCATTTTATACCAGGTAGACATCTCTATCACTCTTTCCGCCATTTGATTAATACAGATTTTACAATACTATTCGGAAAAGCGACACAGCTTTCGCAGCATATTATACCTTCCCTTATTATGCTTTCGGGAATATGTCCTGGAGGCAATCGTTTTTTCGTATTTATATCTAGAGAAGAATAAGACTAAAGGAACTTGTCAACAAGTAGATACTAAGACTTGTATACCATTGAATGGTATAATACCTATAGAATCAAGAAGAGAAAAGCGAAATCAGGTGGATTTACTAAGAGAGACTCAAAGGAGAAATGTCAAAAAGAGAATTAGGATTTCCTTACGCTTCGAGAAGGGCTATTTAAATGCAGGGAAGAAATTATGTACAACTCAACCAATTTCAATGAGACTAAAAAAAACGCTGCGAGGGGCAAAATTTTACCCCTCGCTAGAAGAGCAATCCTTTGGATTTTGGGTTTAGGGGGATTTTATTTTGGAAGAACACAAACTAGCGAATTTTAAAAAAAAGTCTTCTAGAGAGTCTTTTCGTGGCCTTGTGCGTTTTCAGAGCGTACTCACTATTATGTATTATAATTAAAACGGGTTACGTAGCTTATCCAGAATATCATTTAAAGCATTCGCTTCGTCTTCCGACAAGTTTTCATAAATACCCTCCACATGATGATCAATATCTTCTAATTCTGCAAGATAGTTTAACCCATTTTGAGTAATGGTAACATCCACTAACCTTCTATCATTGCAGCATGCCTCTCTTTTTACCCAGCCCTTCACACTTAATCTTTCTACTAATCGAGATGTATCAGCCATTTTTTCAATCATTCTTTCTCGGATATCACTTGTCGAAAGCGGTTTTCCAGCTCCCTTTAATATTCTCAATACATTGTACTGTTGCAATGTTATATTATGGGGCTTAAAAAAGCTCTTTATTTTCAATGCCAACCAATTGTGCGTATAGATAAGGTTGATCGTAGCTTTTTGAAACTCGCTTTTGAACGGTCTAACCTGATTTATTTCTTTCGCAATTCCCATTAATACTGTATTTTAGTTATATAATTGTAAGCAGTCTTTTTTGGTTTGGTTTTATCTGAGACCTGCATTAGTCGCAAGTACTTGAAGCTCTTTTCTAGCAAAGAAGATTCTACTTTTGATGGTACCTAGGGGTATTTGTAACTCATCAGAAATTTCCTGATAACTAAGCCCTTTATAGTACATCTGAAACGGAATCCTTAATTTATCATCAATGCTATTCATCATTCTTGTTAATTCTTGCATTTCGAGATTTGAAGTACCCTCATTCATTACTGCTGCATTATCCTTGTTAGTCTCAAAGTGAAAACTATCTGACGGAGCAGAAGTTGTGCTTTGTCTCTTTTTACGACGGTATTCGTTGATAAATGTATTTCTCATCAAGGTCATGATCCATGCCTTGAAATTAGTACCTAATCTGAATTTATCTTTGTTCTTAAGTGCTTTAAAAATTGTTTCTTGAAACAAATCTCTAGCATCGTTCATGTTTTTGGTGAGCCCCAGAGCAAATGATTGAAGAGGGGAATATATCGTGTCGATGTTGGTATAAAAATCTTGTGTGCTCATGATAAAATATTTATAAAATTCTTCGATTTTCTACTTGATGTTGCAACTTCATTGTTGCGACGATAATGTTATAACATTGAAGTTGGAACATTTGTTTTGCAATGGTTCTATTTTATCAATAAAAAAATGCCCAAAAGAGTGAATTAATAACTTAATTTGCTGATTACCAGCAAATTAAGTTATTATACATTTTTCACTTTTATAAATCTTCCTCTTGAAATTAGTGATAATGGCAGCAATTTGAAACCATCCCATTCAGCAAAAAGTTGGATTTCTTGGCCTGCTGCTGCCGCTAGTAAGCTCCATTTTGCGTTTTCTGAGCACGAAATTGCAATAGAATTGAGGAATTTATCCACAATATGGATTTGTTGATCTTTCATTTGGACGTTCACTTCTTTTAGGCAGGCTGGGAAGCGGTATAAGACAGGATTAGCCGCAATGGCTATGGTATAAGCCTTCAAGAAGGAAGGAAGATCTGGGTATGCCGCATAAGCACCTATCAGTTCTGCTGTATGCGTATGGGCTTCAATGGAGACCCTTAATTTATAGGCCCCTGGATAAACTCTTACATCTCCTTTGAATATACGTCCTGATTGCCAGTTTTGCATGAATTCTTGTTTCCCCCAGGCGTAATCTAGTATTTGGCCTACAAATTTAGTCCTGCGACCCTGTATCCAAGTTCGTCTAAATCTTATCCTATCTTCTTCCCCATGAACAAGTCCTAATACTAACCAATCGTCAGCAATCAATTCCGCATTTGTCAAATGCTTTTTGGTTATATTGTATCCTCCAGCCTTAAGTAGTGACAAAGCCAAATCCTCTGGCAATTCATCTATTTTACATAGAGACTTAGCAAGCAGATAGATTTCACCAATGGCATCAATGATATATTCTTCCTCCTCTTGCGCGATGGCTTGTTTTACATGCTTTAACCGATTACTAATACCTGATAGTTGGGCATCAACCATTCGTTTACTGATACTTTCCCAAAATTCTTCTGGTTGATTATATAAAGTTGTAATACCATTGTTGACTACATCGGCTAGCCAAACGATGATCTCGCTGGCTCCCACACGCATATTTTCTATACGACTAGGATTCGGAAAGAAGGGAGAATTGTATGTAGATGAAGTGGCCATACATTATGCAGGCGTCTTTTCTTTGGTATCATTTATTCCCAACTGAGAGATTGCCCTAGCGGAGGCAGTTTGTTCTGCGCTTTTTTTGTTGAAATCGTCGGCATAAGCAACTTGGACACCATCTACAAGTACAGCGACTTTAAATCGATCTCGCTTTTCAAACTTGTACCTTGCCACTACCTTATATCCAACATTTTGACCATGCTTTTGACAATATTCTAGCAGTTGAGACTTATAGTTTTCATCTACCTCTTCTAGCTGATGAATGTCGATATAATTTCTCAGCATTCTTTGTACTACAAAGTGTTTTGTAGCATTATAGCCTTTCTCTACATAAACCGCACCCACCAAAGCCTCAACGGCATTGCCCAACATAGATTTGCTCAACTTTGTAGTATTGTACTCTGCTAGTAACATATCTAAACCCATCTTATCACCGATGTCATTAAGTGATTTCCTCCTAACAATTTTTGATCTCATCTTAGTGAGGAAGCCTTCGTTACCACTTGGATATTTGTTGAAAAGGTACTCAGCTACGATCGTACCCAATACTGCATCGCCTAGATATTCTAGTCTTTCATTATTTCTGATTGCATAAGATTTTTCAGAGTTGTTAGACTTGTGGGAAAAAGCTAATTTAAACAAATCCAAGTTGGCAGGTGTAAAGCCCAACAATGGCCGCAACTTGTTGACAAGTACTTTGTGCTTTGAAAAAAATCTATTATAAAATCTGAATAAGAATCGCAATATAAAATATTGATAAAATAACTAAATGTACTATGTGCTAACAGAGTAGTATTGGTTTTCAGGAGATCCGTTTTAGTTTTATACAGGACAGCTTAAATGCTATGCGTCTGCGAAAATTTAGTTATTCGGTCAACCTTGTCTTCGTTAGTACGAAAGTGACATCGCAGAGTTTACAAAAATATCTCTTTTATGAGAACTTTTTCAGGATTAAGGAGGAATTATGTCCTCCAAAACCAAAAGTATTACTCAAAACAGCCTTTATCTCTCTTTCTTGTGGAGAATTGAAAGTTAAATTTAGTTTGGAATCAATATTTGGATCCTTTGTAAAATGATTTATGGTTGGCGGAACGAACTGTTCTTTTAAAGCGATGATTCCCGCAATAGCTTCTACTGCTCCAGCTGCCCCTAATAGGTGTCCTGTCATAGACTTAGTGCTGCTAATATTAAGCTTGTAGGCATGCTCCTTAAAGACATTCAAAATGGCTATAGATTCTGCCACATCCCCTAATGGAGTTGATGTACCATGAACATTAATATAATCGACGTCTTCTGGATTTAATTTGGCATCTTTCAGTGCGATTTCCATAACCGAACTTGCTCCTAGTCCTTCTGGATGTGGAGCTGTGATATGATGCGCATCAGCAGTTGCTCCACTACCTGCGACCTCTGCATATATGACCGCCCCTCTTCTCTTTGCATGTTCATACTCTTCTAAAACGAGCGATCCGCTTCCTTCTCCAAGAACAAATCCATCTCTATCTTTATCAAATGGTCTTGAAGCAGTGGCTGGATCATCATTGCGTTCACTTAGTGCTTTCATCGCATTAAATCCTCCAATGCCAGTAGTAGTAATAGCCGCTTCTGACCCCCCAGTGATGATGATATCTGATTTACCAAGTCTAATATTATCCGCTGCTACAGAAATAGCATGACTTGCAGATGCACACGCAGAAACCGTAGCGAAGTTGACTCCCCTAAAACCATACTCTATAGATATATATCCAGCTGCAATATCTGGGATCATTTTTGGTATCATAAATGGATTATACCGAGGCCTCGTTCTACCATTTTTTTCAAAGTCTTCAATGTCAACTTCTAAAGAACGTAGTCCTCCTACTCCAGAAGCCCATATCACACCTGCTCTCGCGGGGTCGAAAGTTGAATCCATAATACCGGAATCTTCCACTGCTTCTTTTGTTGCTGCCATAGCCAATTGGGAAAATCTATCCATTCGCCTAGCTATCTTTCTATCCATATAATCATTCGGAGCAAAGTTTTTCACTTCACAAGCAAACTTAGTTTTAAATACCTCCGCATCAAATAGGGTGATAGGCCCTGCCCCACTTTTGCCATTTTTGATGGATTCAGTGAACTCAGATATATTATTGCCAATAGGTGTCATGGCGCCAATTCCTGTAATAACAACTCTTTTCATAATTATTCTGTAGTCAGGCTTAATTAAAAAATCCACAAATCACCAAAGCGATTTGTGGACAAATTGACTTATAAAATGATTATAGTCATATTCAGATATTTCCGCTTTTTTTAATTAGTAGCGGACTGCTTTTCTAGATAATCTATTGCATTTCCAACAGTTTGGATAGTCTCAGCTTCCTCATCCGGAATAGAAATATCGAATTCCTTTTCAAATTCCATAATTAATTCCACAGTATCTAAAGAATCTGCGTCTAAATCAACTGTAAAATTAGCTTCTCGTGTAACTTCAGATTCGTCGACACCTAACTTGTCTACAATGATTTTTATAACCTTGTTTGCAATTTCTGACATATTTATTGCGATTTTATGCTTGTTTACCGAGGTAAACATAATTATTTAATAAGATACAAAGTAAGTTAAAGGAACTGCAAATACCAAGAAAATAATATAATTATGTGTATTTAAAAGGCATCATATGCTATTTTCCCGTACAATAGCTTGGTTTTGAGGACTTATGCTCTTAACAATGTTTACACTAGAGGCTGATGTTTTATACTTTATTGTAAAAAATACACTAATGTCTGTGGATATTTTGAGTAATATTGTAGCAACTAAATAACCGAGTTGGCTCTTGAAACTAGCGGATTGCAAAAAATAGGCTATTTTAGAAGAGACTTTTTTATTTTCGACATTTTGTGATGCCTCCGGGACAACTTGATAGAGTACTTGAGTATCAGTGGATTGAATTAATGAAAAATATCGCCAAAAGAGTCATTTTGTAGTTCCGTGATTTTACGGATCAGACTTAACAATATAATTTTTAATAATGAAAATAGTAGACCATCAAAACACCAAAATATTAGCCACTGTAGGGCCAGCCTGCAGTTCATATGAAATGTTACTTGAGCTAGTAAAAGCAGGAGTAGATGTTTTTAGACTTAACTTTTCTCATGGTACGCATCAAGACCACAAAGAGGTCGTGGATCGTGTAACCTATATCAATGAAAAATACAACCTACATATTGGCTTGCTAGCAGATTTGCAAGGTCCAAAACTTCGAGTAGGTAAAATCGAAAATAATGCCTTAGAAATCAACCCTGGCGATATACTCACCTTCACTAATGAGGAATGCATAGGTACGATGAAGAAGATTTATATGAGCTATAGCCGATTCGCCAAAGACGTCACCGTTGGAGAAAAGGTGCTAGTAGATGATGGTAAGCTCATGCTAGAAGTGGTAGAAACGAACAAAAAAGACAAAGTAAAACTAAAAGTACTTTTTGGTGGAACACTGTCTTCTAATAAAGGCGTGAACCTACCCAACACTAAAATCAGCCTCCCATCTCTTACGAAGAAGGATAGGAAAGATTTGGATTATATTCTAACACAGCCTTTCAATTGGATAGCCTTGTCATTTGTCCGATCTGGTAAAGACATGAAAGAGCTTAGGGATATAGTAGAAAAAGCTGGGCACCCTGCCAAACTAATGGCCAAAATTGAAAAACCTGAAGCCATAGAAAAAATAGATAAAATCATCAAGGCCTCCAATGCCATTATGATCGCTAGAGGAGATTTAGGGATAGAAGTTCCGATGGAGCAGCTACCAGTATTACAAAAGAAAATAATTAGAAAGTGCATCCAAAGAGCAAGACCAGTGGTAGTCGCGAC
>CAKZVJ010000272.1 GCA_937923345.1 uncultured Saprospiraceae bacterium | reverse complement strand
GATGGGACATTCTTTAACAAATACACTACTATACATTTTCTTTCGTATAACGTAAACAAAAGATGGAACGTAGGCTTTTTTGAAGCGATAACCTATGCCGATGAATCAGGCGATCGGGGTTATGATATAAGCTATCTTAACCCAATCATCTTTTACCGACCCGTTGAATTCGCTTTAGGATCTTCAGGAGGCAATGTATTGCTTGGATTTAATACAAAGTACAAAATTACAAGCAACATACATGCCTACGGCCAGTTCTCTTTAGACGAACTCAATACAAGCAAAATCTCAGAAGGAGATGACTGGTGGGCTAATAAGTTTGCATGGCAAATAGGATTTAGATCCTTCAATACTTTTATTCCTAATCTTACTATACAGTCAGAAATCAATTTTGCGAGGCCCTTCATTTATTCTCATCGAAATGAAATACAAAGCTACACCAATTACAATCAATCTATAACACATCCTCTTGGTTCAAACTTCATAGAGTACGTTTCGCACATTCAATACAGACACAAAAGATTTTATGGTTCCCTACAATTTATATTCGCGCAGAAAGGCCTAAATCCAATAGATCAAGAAACGGGAGAAACTATTAATCTTGGTTCTGACTTGCTTATTTCTAGTCAAAGCCGATTCCAAGAATTCAATAACACCTTCCTGCAAGGCGACTTAGCCAGAACGACCTTTATTGATGCCAAATTAGGATACATCATTAATCCAAACTACAATCTAGTTTTTGAACTTGGACTAACGAGTCGTGACTATACGGTAGAGAACAATCCAGATGAGAGATTTGAAAACAATCGTATCATTCAGATTGGCCTAAAAACAGACCTATTCCAATACTACTATGACTTTTAGTACATAGCAGGAGTGCAGCAATAAAAAAAGCAGGCTAGTTGTAAAGATTAGCCTGCTTTTTTATTGGACCTATTCTCCACTATTGATAGAATCAGGCTTCACACTGTAATCCAAATAGGGGACAATTCGCTCCCATTTTTCTTTTGTAAATATTTTCACCTTTGCCATATCATTAGGTCCCTTATACGGCCCATGATGCGTCCTATAATTGATAACAACCCTTGCTTGCTTCCAAGTTAAATAAGGATGCTTAGCTAAACTATCAATCGGGATATGATTGATAGGTATCTTAAATGGAGGAGGGGACACTTTCACATATGGCACAATCTTCTGGAATACAGAATCTGGTAAACCATAGGTCTCTCCAATCTGCTCTACCTGATAAAACCCACCCAATTTTCCTCTAAAGTTGTTAATCATCTTTGCGTAGGTGGGACCAATGCCATTTATTCTCTGCCACTCTTCATTGGTAGCTTTATTAATGTCGATAGATTTATAGGCCACTGTATCTTTAGCATATGCGGCCGCCTTTGGTTTGCTTGAGGGTCTATGTGCAAGAGTATCTTTGTAGCTTTTCTTTGGTGGATATGTCTTCTTTTCTTTCGCCTTAATTTTTATGTAAGGTAAGAGTCCATTAAACTGCTCATCGCTAAGCCCATAGATTTTAGCCACATCACTTGCCTTTCTAAAACTTCCCTTATTTCGAAATTTGAGCATCGTCTTGATAACCTTACTAGACAAACCAAGCTTCGATAGCTCCTCTTCAGTAGCAGTATTCGGATCAAAGTAGAATAGGGTAGCTACCTTCTTTTCTTTTGTTTCAGGCGCCTTAAAAGCTTTCTTCTTTGTAGGTACCTTTTTCTTATCTGATGCAAACTGAATGTATTCTCCAAGTCGCTCGATATCCTTTTTATTTATGGAATATACTCGTTCAAAGTCAGCTACATTCTTAAATTTTACACCTGTTGATCGATAGTTCATGAAGGTCTTTATGGCCTTTTCTTTAAAGCCTAAACGCAACATCTCTTCCTCGCTTACTGTATTTGGATCAAAAGGAAAATACTCCGTTTTGGGAGCTACTGCTTCTTTTGAAATTTTTGATGAATCTACCACCTGCTCAGTAGGGCTGTAGCTCGGGCCAGACATCCAGTAGAATTTATCTATCAACTTGTACGTGCTGACTAGTATTAGTATGACAACCAGTACATATATGCCATTTCGTTCTGCACGTGTATAGTTGAAGAACGCATCGCGCAACTCTTTAAAAGACTTATATTCATTTCGGCCAGCCATCTATTTTAAAGATAACTCTTGTAAAGCAGAATGCCATATATTTTAAAACAAACATAGCAGCTCGCTAATTTATTTTGCAAAAATAAGTGATAAATCCTGTTGAAATCAATCGTAAAACTAATGGGTTACCACTATTAATCCAGTTGTTACAAGCTCTCAAAACCAATACAATGAGGATTTCACTAACGAAAACAGCTTGCCCCGTACTCAATCATGCGCTAAAATTCCTAGCTGTATTGTCCTATGGAGTAGAAGCGTGAAATAATTCAAATTTTCACGCTATAGCTATGAAACTAGGTCTCTTGTACAGAGTAAGTAATAATCAAACCTCACATCTAAAACAGCACAACAACGGCATATATCCACACATATACATATATTTAAGTATAATTTATAAAATAATTTATGCGTAAATTACGTGCAAACTCACAAGATGTAATCGCCCAAATATTATTTGGCACCTAATACTACTGGCCCTGTCTGTGTTGTCATCAGCGCTCTAAGAAAATCTTCATATGACACATAATGTTTAATTGTAAGTAGCGTCTAGGCCCCTGATTACGCTTTCTAGTTAAAATTTATTTATAAGCTCAAGAAATACAGCATTTTGGAATATAATCAATATGTTTACGTGGCAAACTATGGGGCACTAAGCGTATTAGTTATGCTTTTAATAAAAAAGAATAAAAATATAAGAAGTCATTCCTTTATGACTATTTAATTTTTTTATTTCTTTAGTACTTTAGCAATCTGATTAAACCTTTATAATAGAGTGAATAACAGTTAGTTACATACTAGTAAACATAATATACGACAACGTGAGCAGGGCTTAATGACAACGTGAAAAGGGTCTGAAGACAACGTGTTAAGGGTGTATCGACAACATATACAGGACAAAAATGACAACATAGGTAGGGAGATGAAAAAGAATGGCTTAAATGACAACATATATAGGGTTGAGTAGCTATTTCGTTGCTGGAAAGCCCATAAACAAAGGGCTTTGAAGACAACACGAACAGGGATAAGGAGTATTTTGCAGCTAAAGACAACATATATAGGGGAATCGGAGCCTTACGACAACACAAATAGGGGTAATTCCCTTGCGACAACATATACAGGGATCGGACCACATAGACAGGGCCAAATTATTTAGATTATGATTTTATTTAATATATGACAACAATAACAGGGTTTAGGAATGGTTTGCTATTCTGTAAGAGCTACATATCTTGCAGCATTTCAAGCGTAAATGAGAAGAATATATGACAAAGCATCTTACAACGCAATCAAATAGCAATAGGGTAGCAAGAATTGAGAATAGATTTATTTTCAATGCGCAATACCAACTAACAGCGAGAGAGCAGAAGGTCATTCTTTATCTCATTTCGAATATTGATCCAAAATCTCAAAAGAGATTTCATGAACAAGTTATATCTGTTAAGAAATTAGAATCTGCCTTAAAGGCGCATGGAAAAAAGTGGGGCGGCTTATACGAAGAGATGCAGAGTTTCACGGATCGGATTCTGGATAAAAAAATTCGCTTCCCTACAGACCTTAAAATTGATGGCCGTTCTTTTCCTGGTAAAATAAATTGGTTCCAATCCGTGATGCCAGTTAGAAATGAAAATCAAGAAGTCTCTCTTAGATTTTTGTTTTCTGAAGATTTAAAACCTTTCCTACTCCAGCTCAACGAGTATGCTCAGATAAATAGATTAGAGGCGCAACAAATGAAGAGTGGTCACGCTATTCGTATGTTTCAAATATTCAAAGCGCAAAGAGATCGTATGCGTCGCCATGAAAAGGTGAGTAAACTTACTTATGAGGTAAATAGCCTAAAAGCTATATTAGGAATCGAAGGGAAGTATCCACGTTTTAATAGTTTTAGAGAAAGAGTATTAGATACCATTAAGCACGAGATAAACACCTATACAAGTTTAGAGCTTATAGATTTAGTATATACGCGCAGTGGCAAGAAAGTTATCGCGCTTACTTTCGTTTTTACAGAGAAAGAAAAAGAATCAGATACATTTCTGGAAATAAAAGTAGATCCTGGACAAGCACCTACCGAAGAAAGCCTCGCGCATACATTTACTAAATCTCAGTTACGCGCTTATAAATTATTGGTTAAAAGAAATATCATTCCAGGAATAGCATACAAACAAATTGTTCCTGAGATAAGTAGGGGGAGTAGTGAATTTGTTGGCTTTGAAGATATTTACTTTGAATTTGCTTGGGCTATTTTTGAAAACAAATCAAACCTCTTTCAGAAAGGATCCAAATTGACAGAAAATGAAGTGCGAAAAAAAGCAGGAACTTTTGTGAATTGGTTTTTAGACAATAAAGTATTTCAACAAGGAGACCATTTTGCAACTATTCAAAGTTTATTGGCTGAGAAGAAAAAACACATGCAAAGGAATTATCCAGATGAATGGGATCTCCGTATGAGAAGCAAAGGGATTCCAGCAATTGAAGTTAATTAAGACAACTTAATCAGGGTAAGTTTTTGCTAACCTAGATAGGGATGTTCAGAAGTAAGATAAGAACCCCCAGAGAGCTTGTGCCGATTTTCTTCGGTAGGGTGACCTTATTATAGCCCAGGGTGGCAACCCTGAGTATTAGTGTGGCAATAACCAATTTGGCGTGATTTTCTTTTAAAAATCATGACAAATTGAGTCTAAGAGTCGCCCCGTTTGTAAAGCAATATTATTAAAAACGGTGTAATGATTAAGAGATGTTTATACGTGGAAAGCTATGCCTCAAAGAATTATGCTATTTCCGAACATCCCTAGATA
>CAKZVJ010000271.1 GCA_937923345.1 uncultured Saprospiraceae bacterium | reverse complement strand
ATTACCAATATCCTTCCTCGTGATGGAGAGGCGATTTATTACGGCCCTGTACTGTCTGCCGATAAATCTAATCAATATTACAACACCCTTCTCAACGATATAGAATGGCGAAACGACGAAGCCTTTATCTTCGGGAAGCACTTTGTCACCAAACGTAAAGTGGCTTGGTATGGAGACCAGCCCTACCCGTATCGATATTCGAATGCAACGAAGATCGCTTTGACTTGGACAGCGGAATTGAAAGAAATCAAATCTCTGATAGAAGAGAAGTCTGGAGAGACCTACAATTCATGTCTACTCAATCTATACCATACAGGAGAAGAGGGCATGGGCTGGCACAGTGATGGAGAGCCAGAGTTGAAAAAGCATGGTGCTATCGCTTCGGTGACGCTCGGAGCAGAACGCAAGTTTGCCTTTAAGCATAAAGAAACTAAAGAGACGCATTCAGTGATTTTGCAAAACGGAAGTTTGTTGGTGATGAAAGGGGCTTGTCAAGAAAACTGGAAGCATCGATTGCCACCCACCAAGAAAGTAAAAACGCCAAGAGTGAATTTGACTTTTAGAACGATAGAGAATTTTGCATCTTAGGGCTATGGAAAAGCAAAGCGCAAAATATCACCAACCCCTATTGCTAGCTATACCCATAGTATGGATGGTAGTGTTATTTGTTGGTCATTCAGAAATAGAAGTTCTGGATTCAAATTTTGAAATAGGTAAATTTCATATGGCTTTTCTGTTTTCGATATTACTTGCTGTAAAAGCATTTCTGTATTATGCTGCACGGAAATATCCACTGGCACCCCAGATGTGTAAATTTGATGTTGGATTGACCTGCTTATTAGCCGTTGTTTTATTGTATTACTTTGGTGCCTATACTCTAGAAGAAGGGCTTAGTGGTGATGCTAAGGCTTTATTGTCTTTAGGTGTTGGGACTTGGATGTTGATGCAGTTTTTTATGGGCTTGAATTACTTCTTGGTGATGTTCACTCAGGCCAAGGGGAATGGTAAAAGTTTATTTTAGATGGGTGGTATTGTTTGGAATGAAGAAAAAGGAAGCACATATTTTTCATTGGATACTCTTGGGAGCTATACCAATCTTGCTCTTACTCGGTATGTTGAAAAAGGCAGCCACTTTTGATATTCAATGGCATGATACTTATTACATTGTGTCTGCTTTTCATTTTTCGCTCGCTCTATCTGTTGGACTAGCTATAAAAGCGCTGCTCTATTATCTGACACGGACTTATCCCTTTTCAAAATTCTTATGTTATTTTGATATAATAGTTACAGGCACAATCTGTGTGTGGTCATTTTTTCCGTCTACTTCAGTTTATGAGGGCCAGATTTTAGAAGTAGATCTATATCTTATTCTCTTGATTGTACTCTGGGTACTTATCCAATTTTCCGTATTCATCAACTTCTTTGTGCATCTACTTTTACGCACGGATAAGAGTATAGGAGGTAAGACATGATTGTTTAAGCTATAGTGTTGGTTGCTATTCAGTATTTCATTTGCCTAGGCTACTTGACTAGCTTAGTTCAGTCTATCTCACCAGTCTACCTCATCTAGTCCATAACAAAGGTTATATTTCAGAATCTAGCCCCCTTCCTCATCTTTGTTATATAGCATTGTTGAGCTAATGTCTCAACAGTTCGGATTATTTAAGTCAACACCATAAAACTAGTATGTGAAAATCAAGGTGAAAACAATGAAGGGTGTAGAGATTGTCGCTATAGATGAACTGTTATACATAGAGGCAAATACTCCATACACTTATTTGTACATAAAACAGGGAGATAAAATATATTGCACAGATTCTTTAAAGGTGTTCGAGGACAAGCTGAAGAGTTTTGGTTTTTTTAGGATTCATAAAAAGTACATGGTAAACGTAAGTGCAGTAGTAAGATTAATCAAAAATGGAGAACCATATGTACAAATGTATGGAGGCGCGAAATTGAAATTGTCTAGAAGCAAAAAACAGGAGTTTTATGATTATTTGGATAGATTTTATTTTTAAGATTGAATGGTGAGTCCGCTCAAAAACGCATGAGCCATGAAAAGACCCTTCAGATGATATATTTAATTTCCTCAATTAGACATATTTTATTCTAAATCATAGACTTATTTAGATTTAGTTAGTGTTGATAGACTGTAATAATGGCATGGCTCGTTATTTGTGCCTATATTGTTACGTATTAAAAAATCAACAAAAATTTAGTCATGAAGTATACCACATTATTGTTCATCTTTTTGCTTTCACTTACTTATGTCTCTGTCTTTGGACAATCTAAGTCTACAGAGGCAAGCGTAACATGGGCAGAAGAACAAAAAGAATCTAGAAGATCCAGCTTAGGAGAAGTCATAGGCAGAAATAAAAATGGCATCTATGTAGCCAAGGCCGAGTATGGACTTTTGAGAGTGACCAATTTTACTTTAGAGCACTATGATGACAACATGAAGTTGGTCAAGTCTCATGAGCATGAACTCAAAGGCGGTAGAATGAAAAAGTTCTATGTAGGTACTATGATGGTAGGCGATCAGATATATCTCTTTACCTCAGTAAAAGATAAGGCTAAGAAGAAAAATTATTTCTATGTGCAGACGGTCAATATGAAAACCATGCGCATGAATGACGATGCCAAGAAAATGAGCACCGTGGATTTTGATGGGAGCATAGCGGCGAACTCTGGCGCTTTCGATTTCGAACTGTCAAGAGACAAATCTAAAGTTTTAGTCATCAATACATTTCCATTCAAAAAGAATCAGCCTGCCAAATATGGATTAAGTGTATTTGACAAAGACTTCAAGAAGTTGTATTCGAAAAATGTAAAGTTATCTACTTCTGATAAATTATTTGACGTTCAAGATTTTAGAATTGATAATGAAGGTAACGTTCATGTCTTGGGGAAACTTTTCTTTGAAAAGAGAAAAGATACGCGTAAAGGAGAAGTCAATTATCAGCATCAATTATTGAGTTACTACGACGCCTTAGAAAGAGTAGAAAAAAATACCATTAGAGTCAATGATAAGTACCTCAACGATATGCAAATTGCCATAGATAAAAATGGTGATTTTGCCTGTGGTGGATTTTATTCTTCCAATGCTTCTGATAATGTAGACGGGACTTTCTGGTTGAAGCTTGACGGTGAAACGACTGAAATTATCTCAGAAAATTATAAAGAATTCGATATTGACTTTATAACACAAAATGTAAAAGAGCGAGTCAAAAAGAAACTAGAGAAGAAAGAGAAAAAAGGTAAAAGCATAGAGTTATATAAGTTTCAGCTAGATGAAATCATATTTCATGGAGATGGCGGTGCTGTACTAGTTGGAGAACAGTATTACGTTTCCGTTTTGACTAGTACAGATGCTAATGGTAGAACTACGACTACTTATATTTACAATTACAGGGACATTATTGTGGTTAAGATATCAGGGGAAGGAGAGATAGAATGGGCAGAGAAAATTCCTAAAAGACAAGTGTCAAGAAATGACGGAGGATTTTATTCCTCTTATCAATTGTCCATTGTCAAGGATAAGCTCTATTTTATATTTAATGATAATGAGAAGAATCTCACCAATGAAGGAGATGGAAAGCTGAAGAACTTCACTGGTGACAAAGAGAGCTTAACGGTATTAGTTACGATGGATGACAAGGGGCAGCAGAAAAAGGAAGCGCTCTTTAATGTACGCGAAGCGGAGGTGATTATCAGGCCGAAAGTAGGAGATCAGATAGGACTCCGAGAGGCTATTATCTTTGGGCAAAAGAAAAAGAAGCAAAGAGTAGCGAAAATTGATTTTAAGTAAACTGTGCATAGTCGCACCAAAAAAGCCCATCATGAAAAATCATGATGGGCTTTTTTGGTTGAATTTTAATTATACTATCTTATTCAAATTCTTGATTTTCGATATCCATTTTTTTATGTAATACTCGCACAATAAGTATCTTTTGATTGTAGAATTTGTACACTATCAAGTGAGATTTGAATTTCTTGATTCCGTAGTCTTCTTTGATTTGATGTATTGGGTAGCCTATTTCAGGATTTTTGCAGATGATGTCGATAGTTTTGAAAAGCTCTTTAAAGTATTTGTTCGCTTGTACTTGAGACCACTGTTCAAATGTATAAATCCAAATATTGTCAATGTCGTCTTGAGTCAAATAACTTAATTTATAAGTTATTTTCATGGATTATGTTTTTTATTCAGTTTAGCTAAATGTTTTATAGGGTCGAAATTTTTCACATATCCACTCTTCTCACCAGCATCAATTGCTTCACGAAATAAATTAATTTTCCTTTCTCGTTCATCTAGCATCCTTAGGCCAGCTCGAATGACTTCGCTCGCAGAGGAGTATCTACCAGATGCAATAGATTTACTTATTATTTCCTCAAAATGTTTACCTAAAGTAATTGATGTATTTTTAGACATAAATCTGTTTTTTGAAAGATACCAATATTGGGTATAAGTTGCAAATTTGATTATTATAGCATTCATGCACAAACATAAAAGCCCATCATGAAAATCATGATGGGCTTTTATACTACTATTGATATGTTACAAGATTAACTTTTTTTATCTCAAACACATTCATTACTAATTCTTAAAATGATTGTGCGCTTCATATTTATCTATCTGATGATTTAGCTTTCGGATTACTTCTTTGAGGGCTACTTCTTCATTAGGATCCGTATGATCAGCATATAACATGGAACCACCCTCTGGCTTAGTTTGTATAGATACTTTGACACAGTCATCTTTCGCTTCTAGGACTCTCACGTCAATACTAGTGATATATGCCTTGCTTCCATATTTTTGGTTTAGCTTATCCTCATAGTAGGCTTTCAATTTTTCCTGATGCGGATGATTTGGTGCTTCGATTTTTATGTCCATAATTTCTTTTTTTTAAGTTAAGTATAAATATGCTGCCAGTAGCTTTTTTAAGATTACTTAATATTTAATCTCTCAATATATTACCCATAACACATGAAAGGTCAATATTGATCGATTGGATATCAAAAAAAATCGCATCGGCTCGATGTTGCACAAAAAAAGCCCTATCCGCTTGCGGATAGGGCTTTTATGTATCGTAAAAGAAACTTATAAAGTCCCTCTCAATTCTTGTTCTCTTTCTATCGCTTCAAACAAAGCCTTAAAGTTTCCTTTGCCAAAAGACTGAGCTCCTTTTCGCTGAATGATCTCAAAAAATAAGGTCGGCCTAGAAGTCAGTGGCTTAGTGAATATCTGCAATAGATAGCCTTCATCGTCTCTATCCACTAAGATGCCCAACTCTTGTAGCGGAGCTATATCCTCATCTATAGATCCTACGCGGTCTAGTACCGTCTCGTAATAAGTGCCCGGCACTCTCAAAAACTCTACGCCCGCATCGCGCATTTGCGTGACCGTTTTGATAATGTCGTCTGTAGCTACCGCTATGTGCTGTACACCAGGCCCCTCATAAAACTCAAGATACTCTTCTATCTGAGACTTCTTCTTTCCATCCGCCGGCTCATTTATAGGAAACTTTATTCTCCCATTTCCATTACTCATCACCTTACTCATGAGCGCAGTATACTCCGTAGAGATATCGTTGTCATCAAAAGAAATGATTTGTGCAAAACCCATCACCTCTTTATAAAAGTCGCACCATTTATTCATGGCACCCAGTTCGACATTGCCCACCATGTGATCAACATATTTGAGACCCATAGTAGGGAAGGTGCTGTGGGTTTCCCATTTTTGAAATCCAGGTAAGAAAATACCATTGTAGTTATCGCGCTCCACGAAGATGTGTACCACCTCACCGTAAGTGTAGATTCCGGATCGCACTACGTGCCCATGTTCATCCTCCTCTTTCTGTGGCTTCATAAAGTGCTTTGCACCTCTTTCTATCGCAGCGTTGTAGGCGTGTGTCGCATCGTCTACCCAGAGGGCAGTTACTTTCACACCGTCACCGTGCTTGTCAATGTGTTCACCTATCTCAGTACCAGACTTGAGCGGAGAGGTAAACACGATTCTAATTTTATCTTGTACGACGACATAGGATTCGTAGTCGCGCTTTCCAGTCATCAAGCCAGCATGCGCCAGCGGTTGAAAACCCATTGCGGTTCTGAAAAAGTGAGCAGACTGCTTAGCATTACTGACATACATCTCGATGTAGTCGGTGCCATTGAGCGGCATAAAGTCTGCTGCTTCTGCGTATAATTTGGGTTTATCATCTATTACTGTGGACATATTACTATTTATCTTAATAAGTATTGAGTATAATCTAATGAATAGTTGCTAAGGCAACCTATTGTGCTTCACAAAATAGCACCGAATGTGCTTAAAATCAAGGAAAAGATAGATTATTTGTAATCGTTGAAGTTCTCAAAAATTTGCTCCGTGATGCGCTTAAACTGCGTATAATCCGCATTAGATAGGCCATTCCAGCTATAGTCTCTCAATTTATTGATTTCAGGAGTACATTTTTCGACCAGTTTTATGCCCTTGGCAGTCAGGTGAATTCTGAATTTTCGCCTATCGCCAGCACACGTTTTCCGCTTTGTATATTTTTTTAGACAGGTATTGTCGATGATTCTAGAGATGGTAGGTTTGTTTTTATAGGCGATTTCACCCAATTCAGTTTGAGTCAAGCCATCTTCAGAGTACAAAGCATCGAGTATGACCCATTGTTCTGGAGTGATATCCACTTCTAGCTTTTTAAAAACTCTTATGAAGGTAAGTTTAGATACTCTGTTGGCTTGTTCTAGGAGAATTCCTACTTTCTTTTTCGATGTAGTTACCATAGTTCAGATACTTTTGATTACAATGGTCTGAATAAGCATTGATACAAACCTAAATATCGTAACAGAAGGTCAACTTTTTTGTTCAAACCCTTTTGCCAAAAAGAACGAACTCTTAAAAGACGGGTAATTAAACTATGTGCCCACTCTGGAAAGTAGCGGATTGCAAAAAAAGAGTCATTTTGTAGTTTCGTGACTTTTCGGCGCGGACTTAACTATCAAACTATGCAAAACTGGCGTATACCTTACGCAAGGCAGCTAAACAAGCATCATTGGCTTCTCGATCACCTAGGGTGATGCGCACACAACCAGGCGCTCCAAAGGCTGCAACTGGTCTGACCATAACCCCAAGATCTAACATTTTGTCTTCAAATTCTTTTTCGCCAATCGGCGGCTTGGTCAAGATAAAATTGCCCTGTGAAGGCCAAAAATGTACCCCTATCTTTTCCAGTTCAGTATGCATATACTTGCGCTCTGTTTGTACTAGCTCCACCGTAGCTTGTATAAATGTGGTATCCTCTAGTGCGGCAATGCCCGCTTCCAGCGAAAGCTTATTGAGGATAAAGGGCTTGCATATCTGATGGATGTAGTCCGCGATTTTCTCAGTAGTATAGAAATAGCCGATACGCATCGCAGCGAGACCGTACGTCTTAGAGAAGCTATTGATTCCGATCACCTGCTTGCCCGCTTTCACATAAGGCACCGCCGTCGTAAAATCCGCAGCATCCGCAAAGTGATAGTACACTTCATCTAGCACCAATATCACGTGCGAGGGCAGCCTTTCGATGAGCATATCCAAAGTAGCCTTGGGGATATAGCTGCCAGTAGGATTATTGGGACTCGTCAAAAAGATGAGCCTAGTATTGTCATTTACCTTTGCCAAGATCGCCTCTACATCTACCTCAAAATTGGGCGACAATAAAGGTACATCATGTATGGTCGCACCTTGCCACTTGGCCACCATTTGGTAGATCAAAAATGTAGGATTCGAAATGATACATTCATGCCCCTCAGACATAAATGCCCTGATGATCAACTCTAAAGTTTCCGAGCCGCTATTCGCCACCACGAACTGATTTTCCTTGAGCGCATGATCATAATATTTGGCCAGAGCCGTCCGTAGCCGAGCATCCGTCCTATCCGGATATAGATGCAGATTATTGGCAGCGGCTTGCACGGCTGCTATAGCCTTTGGTGATGCCCCGATAGGATTTTCATTGGAGCTGAGCTTATACATTTTCTGAGATTGGGACTTGATTTCCGCCAGCGTCTTACCTCCCTTATATGGATTGTCTACCTTGAGGTATGACTTATATATATCTATGTCTGTGCTACTGTTCTGATCTTCCAAGATTATTTTTTTGCTAAAATAAGCTTTAATTGATACAGACTCGGCCTCTTTCGATTTCTTTTTTTATCTCCATACCTTATATACCCAAACTATAACATATAACCCCCTGAATACCTATCGTTTCCAAACTAATAAATGAGAGCGAAGAGTAGAGAGCTTCATATGTTGACCGAGATCAAGCAACTGCAAGATTAAAAAAAAATCGTAAAAGCGAGCGCTGCATTTAAAATTGCACATTGAAAATTCATCATTGATTTACACACTGACTTTCGCGCAGCGAAAAAAGCACACGCAAGCCCAGCATTTATAATTCACCATTTATAATTTATAATTCACTTTTAATTCACTTACAATTTATGTTTCTTTTAGGGCGATCCCCTCGCTGAAAAGCGCTCAGGGCAGGCTATACCGGGGTCCACCTTCGTTTCCGTGCTCCGCACCTGTCTCTATCGAGCCAGCCCTATCTATCCTTATCGCGATGGTGTTACGAAATGAATAATTTTATCCTAGTACAAAGGAGTAAGCTATTGCAAGATCAATATTTGTATAATGCAAAATCACGGAGTGGTGAAAGCTAATAGCATTGGTGTCAACCCAATGTAAATAGTTCTATAAGATCCATTTGGCGCGATTTTTCTTTTTTAAAAATCGTGACAAATGACCTTCGGGGATATCTTTTCAACTTTCGTAACAGTCTCTCGCGTTTGGCTGCCCCCAAGGTAATCATCCATCCTGGTCTTGTCTTTGGCCCTACTTCTATTGTCTAGTAGTTGTCAATCTCTGTAAGCACTTACAAATGGATTAAATTATTATAGGCAAGTCTAAGATGTACTCAGTTTTTATTATATTGTGAGTAAACGAACAAAGACCTTATAGATTTGGTCACGACGTATATTATTGCACTGTTCGGGAAAGCAAAATAATTTTACTGAGGTAAATAACTTGTAAAATTTTTTAAGACAAAATTCCTTATGCTTATTTCACCTGAAGACTTGCAAAAAGTTCTTTTTGAACTTTTTGTTAAGTATAAATTTAAAGAAGAAAAGGCTAATTTACTTGCCGATGTTTTTGTGGAGAGCACTTTAGATGGAGTAAGTTCTCACGGAATAAATAGAGTGCCTCTATTCATTGAGTATGTCAATAAGGGAATTGTTAAAGTAGATGCTGAACTCGAAAAGGTAGCTTCCTTTGGTAATATCGAGCGCTGGGACGGGAATCTTGGAGCAGGCATTTTGAATGCTACAAAGTGTACAACTAGAGCTACAGACTTAGCAAAAATACATGGAATGGGAATGGTAGCCTTGCGTAATACCAATCACTGGATGCGGGGAGGAACATATGGTAAGCAGGCAGCCAATGCTGATTGCATATCAATACTTTTCACAAATACACAACCCAATATGCCACCTTGGGGTGGTAAAGAAAGCAGAATAGGCAACAATCCTTTTGTAGTATCTATACCAAGAGAAAAAGGACATGTTGTTTTGGACATGGCACTTTCACAATTTTCTTTCGGAAAGATAAATGACTATAAATTAAGAGGCGAAAAGTTACCCTTCCATGGAGGTTGGGATGACAACAATGAACTCTCCAATGATCCAAATAAAATCCTACCAAAAGAAAGAGGATTGCCTATAGGCTATTGGAAAGGCTCTGGACTTTCTATGGTACTGGATATCCTAGCAAGTGTCCTGTCTGCTGGAAATTCCACCTATAAAATTGGTACTAAAGAAATCGAAACAGCTATTTCTCAAATATACATCTGCATTTATCCCAAAGTCTTTAATGATAAAGGGATGCAGCAGAAAATCATCGATGAAATCATTGCGTTCACTCATGATGTGGAACCGATAAATCCTGATGACAATATTTACTATCCCGGAGAACGAAGTAGTCAAATAAGAATAAAAAATGAAGAAGAGGGGATTGTGATAAGCGATAGTATCTGGTCGAGGCTTATGAAACTAAAAGAATATAATGTCTAAGAAAATAAAAGGGGAGACCGTTAGATGGGGTATACTAGGAGTAGGAGATGTTTGCGAAGTAAAAAGTGCTCCTGCAATGAAGCTGATCGACAACTCTGAGATAGTTGCTGTGATGCGCAGGAATGGTCTAAAAGCAAAAGATTACGCCCATAGGCACCAAATATCTAAGTGGTATGATAAGGCGGAGGACTTAATCAATGACCCTGATGTCAATGCCGTTTATATTGCAACACCACCAGATGCACACGAAGAATTAACAATAAAAGCTGCTAAAGCCGGTAAGCCTGTTTATGTAGAAAAGCCGATGGCAAGATCTTATTCTGAATGTACTAAAATGATAGCAGCTTGTAAGAAAGCTAATGTCTCTCTTTACGTAGCCTACTACCGTAGAAGTTTGCCTCATTTTTTAAAATTGCAAGAACTCATCCAATCTGGTGCTATAGGAGAAGTTCGATTAATCACAATTGAATTATACAAAACGGATGATTTTAGTGCTAAGGCTATGGATATGATACCCGTCAATTGGCGAGTAGACCCTGAAATTTCTGGAGGAGGATATTTCTATGATTTAGCGGCTCACCAATTGGATTATTTAGATTTTGTTTTTGGCCCAATTAGATCTGCTAAGGGGTATGCAGGAAACCAAGGAAACCGCTACACCGCTGCAGATATCATCACCAGTACTTTTTCTTTTGAAAATGGGGTTCATGGTGTTGGTAGTTGGTGTTTTACTGCTGATAGAGCAGCAGAAAAAGATATTCTTACTATAATCGGTACAGAGGGACAGTTGTCAATTTCATTTTTTGGCCCCGCTGAGATATCATTAAAAAAAGCTAATCTTGATGAAAAGATAATATACAAGTTTGACCTACCAAAACACATCCAAGAGCCTCTTATCAAGACTATTGTTGATGATTTATTAGGGAGAGGTACATCTCCTAGTACGGGCTTAAGTGCAGCTCGAACAAATTGGGTAATGGAAGAAATGACTAAGAACTATTATGCCAGAAAGTAATATATAGTGCTATATCGATGGAGGTTTAGTACGACGAATGGTAAGAGTGCATGCTTGAATAAGAAATTGATCTATGGCTAAATGTAGTAGTTTCGAAGTGAACTACTACATTTAGTTATTACCTATGAACAAAGCCTCTTCTGAATCCCAAGAGAGTTACCTCGAAAAAACTGAAATTAATCTTCAAAAAAAATAGTCACAAACAGATTTGCCTATAAAACTATTTGTCAACTCTCCTTTGCACTAGGTACCTTATCAGGCATAGCCACGCAAAACATGATAGAGCCCTATTACTTCTATGGATTTCATAGAAATACGGTTTCTCGAAATATAGGTAATGTGATTGGTAATTTATCTGACTTTTGTACATTTGACTTAGACGCTCAGCGATTCGATTTGCATTATACATATAGATATTTTATGATTTGACCTTATGTAAATAGAATGAGTCGTGGTATTAGTTGCATTAATAAGCACCATCGATAGATATTTAGTGCAATAACGGCTGTAACGGGAACTGAGTTTCAACACCTTTTTTTCGTATAGTTGCTAGGTTAATTAACATTACAAAGCTTGATGCATAAAATTGAAAAATTTACGCCAAAAATTAATAAAGTATACTTTATAGAGAAGCATACGTTAATTCATATTCTTTTTGGCAAAGGAATGATTCAAGTCGATTTTAAAAACTATTTTGATTGGAAAGGGAAAGCTATTTTTCTAGCCAAAGGCCAATACATTAAATTTCTTTCTGATGATTTTGTTGTTAGAAAAATTCAATTTGACAATCCTCATACGTTTTGTAGCAAAAAGATCAGAGTACTATTCAAACATCTTACCTCTTTAGGCTATGTTGACTTGGCAGCCTATCATGACTACAATAATTTAATATCCAGAATAACTCCTGCTGAAAATTCTGCTGAAATTATAAATGCATCTACCAAACAGTGGTTTGTGCAAAATCCTTACAAGGCAAGTAGAGATGAATATCAAGTCATTTTTGATGTCAAAGATATTATTGATGAACAATACCATACTAACCCGACTAGTAAGGATTTGGTAAACACTGTTAATTCAAGGGGGTATAATGCTCAAAAATTAATTAGGAAGAAGATCGGCGTAACAGTAAAGGAATTATTATTGTCAAAGAGACATAAAGAAAACCTTAAGGAAATTGCATTTACCGACAAGCATATTCAAGAGATTGCCTATAACTCAGGATATAAAGATGACGCATATTTTTGTCGAAATTTTAAAAAGACCATGGGCTTGACTCCCATTCAATTCAGAGAGAACTTTGATTTTAAAAATAGAGATTTATTCACACAAGATATTTTAGAGTTGCTCCGTAAATATCACAAGCAGGAAAGAGCATTAGAGTTCTATGCAGACAAAATGAATCTTTCTGTAAAGACATTATCTAATAAAGTCAGAGCTAAAATGAATACTTCTTTAGGCCAACTTATACGTTTAGAGATTATCAATTCTTCAAAATCTATGATTTTGGAAGGGCAATCTATTTCTTCAATTTCTAGGCAATTAGGCTTTGAAGAAGCGAATCATTTTTCAAGATTTTTCAAGCACTATTCAGGGCAGACTCCATCAGAATTCAAGTCTAAAAAGTACAATCCGTAGTCCTTTTTTTGTAGTATTTAGAACTTAATCTTGCAGCATCTTTACATCGCCACTAACAAGTAGCTAAGATGAAAAGGAAAAATAGGCATGAGCCTTATACCAGCTGTTTTCTAAGATACCATTGTTAATACTACAAATTAAATCTTTGCTAATAGAACTACTACTTACAACTATTGTGATGAAATTTCAATAGCATTATCACTATTGAAATCCTATGTTCGGGATAGAAGTCAAGCTATTTTTCCTACAAATTAATTGAATTAAAAGCCGGTGCGTATGCACGGGATAATATTAAATTTTAAAACTATTAAAAATGAAAAAATTAATTAAAGCAACGATTTTAGGACTTGCACTGATTTTTAGTTCAACGGTATTTGCCCAAGATAAAATGGCAAATAACATTGATAACAGCAATATTGCATTGCAAGGTTATAGTCCCGTATCATACTTAGATTTAGGCCTTGCTCAAAAAGGAAGCAATGTGTACAAGTCTGAATATAAAAAAATAGTATACTATTTTACTTCTGCGGAGCAAAAGGTAAGCTTTGATAAGAGCCCAGAAAAATACATTCCACAGTATGGCGGTTATTGTGCATTTGGTTGTTATGCAGGGGCAAAATTTAGGGTTGATCCTAATAAATTTGTAGTAAAAGATGGTAAATACTATTTGTACTTAAACAATGTTGAACTCGATGCAAAACAATTATGGTTGGCAGAAAATGATCATGCCAAATTAAAAAGTGTTGCTGATACGAATTGGGAGAAGCTAAGCAAAACACACAATTAAAAAGCCTAAAATCCAGAATTATGAAATTTGTAACAAAAAGAATCCATGCATTTTTAGATTATCCAGTTGCTATTGCATTAATGGTACTACCCTTTCTATTAGGATTAGGGGAGACCAACCCATTAGCTTTTCAACTTTCTGTTGCGACGGGGGTAGCAGCTTTAATTTTGACTTTACTTACAGACCACCATCTGGGAGTGTTTAAAGTTATTTCATATAAATTGCATTTAGCGGTAGATTTTATGGTTGCAATAGTATTTATTATTGCACCTTTTATTTTTTCATTCGAAGGAATGGATGCCTATTTTTATTGGATTAATGGTATTGCAGTATTCATTGTAGTAAGTCTACATAAATCTGAGTGATTAGCTTAAAAATTATATGAAGTAAAATTTACTTTCAAAAGGTAAAATAAATAGCGACCTGAATCATTTTTCAAGTCGCTATTTCTTTTATGTGAGATTGTTTTCCAGGCATAAAGATTTATTGATTTACTACTACTTGCACTTTATTTTGTAAACTGTGAATTCTCCAATAATAGCTCTATAAGGATTTGTGTGGATAGAATAAAATAAGCCTACAGGACTATCACAGCAAAGCACAGGGTGTCAACTGGTGTCAACTCTGTGTAGTAATGTAATCCGAATCCAATTTGGCGCGAATTTTCAGAAAAAATCGTGGCAAATTGATATTGAGAATAATCGTGTTTTTATCGCAAATTCAGTTTTGCCTATAAAACTACTTGTCAACTCTCCCTTGCACTAGGTACCCTATCAGGCATACCCACACAAAACATGATTGCGCCAAATTAATTTTAATATAGGGCGTTTAACCTAACAAAGAATGTTAAGTTGAAAAAAAAACTTAATTCTCTTTATACCCTGCGATGTACGAAGTTTAATTATCTTCACTATCTCATGGTAAAGATTTGCTTCTTTATGTTGACATGGCCGTAGAACCTCTTACACATAAAGTGAATTCAAAATGACAGATAACATTATGGAATATTTTAGTAAAAAAGTATTGTTAATTGGCATTATAATGACTATGCTTTTAGTGGCTTGTGAGAAAGACAATGAGGGCTATGATACAGTACAAGAAGTTGGAAACTCTGAAGTATTTGGCTTTGTTTTCAATAGTGCTAATCAGCCGATCTTGGGCGCAAGAGTTACCTTTCAGGGAATTACGGCTTTTACGGATAAAGATGGTGTCTATCGTTTAAGGGATGTAAAGATTGGGCAACAACATAATGGACTTAAAATTGTGAAAGAAGGTTATTTTGAAGGATCTAGATCATTTAGGACAAGTAGTTCAAGCATTTTATTTCAAACAACAATTTTAGAAGAAAAGTCCTTTAACCACTCCTTTCAATCTACGCTTAGTACTGAGATAATAGAAGGGCCGGTGACGATTAAGTTCCCTGCCAATGCTATCGTTTTCGAAGACTCAGGACTCGCTTATGAAGGGGATGTGCTTGTTGCTATATCACAAATTGATCCTACTGAAAACCAATGGAGAGAAAGAATGCCAGGGGATTTGACGGCAATAGAAGATGGCAACACGCTAACTACCTTGGAGAGTTTTGGTATGGTCTACGTGGAAATGCAAGATCCATCAGGGGCAAAACTTCAGATCGCTGAGAATAAAACCGTTGAACTAAGCTACCGTATCGCAACATCCCTCCGTGGTGCTGCTCCTGCGACGATAGATATGTGGTCATTTGATTTTGAATTAGGTGCTTGGAAAAAAGAAGGCCAAGCCACTAAAACCTCAGATGGCGTACGATATATTGGAGAAGTGAGCCATTTTAGCTGTTGGAATTATGATGTATCTGCTCCGTCCGTTGTGCTTAATGGGCAAGTTGTTTCAGGATTGGTAGGTCTTGGAAATGTCGATATCACTTTGCTCAATGCTTCAAATAAAGGGGGGAGAGGAAAGACAGATTACCAGGGAAGATTTTCAGGAAGAGTGGAAGCAGAAGTACCACTTACGCTAACGGTTTCAGATACGCGCGGTTGTGGGCTTAATTTTTCTATCCCAGTTGGGCCATTTGATGAAGATACAGATATAGGCATCATAGAGGTGGGTGCAGAAACTGAAACAATCCCTATACAGGGTGTGGCGCTTGATTGTGATCAAAATCCAATAGCCATCGGTAAGATCTATATTGAGAATGTAGTCTTGCCTATCACTGATGGCGTCATAGATATTGTGGTTCCTTTTTGCACTAGCATTACTTCCGCAGATATTAGAATTGTAGACGAGAATAGAATGAAGGAAGTTTTGCTCTTAAGCATCCCAGTTGAAGAAACTATAGATCTTGGAGATGTAATTGTTTGTGAAGAAGGCCTTAGCCTTACAGTAGATAACCTGAATAGTGACCCTATTTTACTTTCTGAGCCTTTAGTGCAGACGCGATTTAATAACTTTAATAACTTGTCCAGAGCTACCATTTCTTCGGGGCCTGGGTTATTGCCATTCGCAGAGTTTAGTTTTTTATTAGGTCAAAATCTTATTGATACTGTTGCTGTAGGACAGTACGAATTGACAGAGGCAATCTTTGACAATGGCACTGACCGTTTTACCTTGGTAGATAATCCGACAGGGTCTGTCACTGTAGAGTCTGCTGAAACTAGTTTTTTTGGAGTGCGGATAGAAGGTTCTTATTCTATAGATACTCAATCGGCTAATGGAGAGGAGAGAATTATTACGGGATCTTTTAAAGTGAACGTAAAATAGATTGTACCCATGGGTGCAGCTACAAATATAAATTTGATTTAAAATACTGACTCAATAAGCAACTAGCAGTAGACTACTATCAAAAACGCCATTCTTTGTAACCCTTTTTTTTGCATGAGGGATAGAAGTGAACCGACGATAGGAGGTGTGCAAACGAAGCGGGCTTGCCTGGTGGCAGAGGCTTCGTGCAGTACGGTAGCGGACGCGGACTCACGCATAGCGCGACCCAGGTTTGGAGACTGTGCCCATAAGAAAAGTGAATCTCAAATAGAGATAGATCTTCATAGTGATTCAATTCCCTGGGGCATGCCCAAATAATACAAATACAGGACCTTCTCAAATTTCATTGAAATACTGGCATTCCTATACCTGACCTCGATTGATTTTGTATTTTTGTGTTTAAAACAAGGAATACATGAGATATATAGTGTGGTGTGTGTGGATGCTGAGCATAAATTTTCTGAGTGCGCAAGAAAAGCCAAAGGTTGTGACTAGCGTTACCATCCTCAAGGATATGGCGGAGATGATCGCAGGAGATGAATTGGTGGTGCAGTGCATCATGCCGATTGGCTCTGATCCTCACTTGCATGAGCCTACACCGAGAGATGCAAAGATGGTAGCGGCGGCGGATTTGGTTTTAGTAAATGGTCTGACACTGGAAGGCTGGCTCAATGAACTCATCGAAAACGCTGGGGGCGATGCAGAAGTGGTGACCGTGACAGAAGGCATCCAAGCCATAGAAAGTCAGACCTACAAAAATGCAAGCGATCCGCATGCGTGGATGGATGCTAGAAACGGCATACAATACATCAAAAACATCAAGGATAGTTTTGTCAAGCTCAAGCCTGAGGCGAAGGAGGTGTTTGAGTTTAACTATGGTGTCTACAAGCAACAACTGGAAGATCTAGATGACTATATCTTCAAGGCGATTAATTCTATCCCGGAACGTCAGCGCATTTTGATTACTTCGCATGATGCCTTTCAGTATTATGGACGTCGCTATGGAATACAATTGGAGTCTCTCGTAGGTACCTCGACGGATGCAGAGGCGCAGACCTCGGACATGAATCGTGTCAACAATGTGATTCGTGCCAATAAGGTGCCGGCACTGTTTGTGGAGAGTACCATCAATCCTAAGATGCTCAAACAAATCGCCAAGGATAATGATATCGTAATCGGTGGACATTTGTTTGCGGATTCTATCGGAGAGGAAGACTCGGGGGCTGGGTCCTACTATGATATGCTCAAGCACAATACGGACCAAATCGTAAATGGCCTGACCAATACTGCTGAGGTGGTAGCTAAAGAAGACGCCATCAAATCTCCCTCTTGGATGTTATGGGTAGGATTGGCTGTGTTGCTATTGGGCGGCTTTCTTATCTTGACGAAGAGCTTAAATAATAATTAATGCTAGCGACTGATTTTTTGGAGAGCAGCAAAAAGCAATTTGCTTACTATAAATATTTGGGGGACCGCAGTTTTGAGCAGTTGTCTCCTGAACAACTATTTGTGGCTCCAAATAATCAATCCAATTCTATTGCCATTATCGTTAATCACTTGCATGGGAATATGCTGAGTAGATGGACAGATTTTCTCACTACGGATGGAGAAAAGGAAACCAGAAAACGCGATCAAGAATTTGAGGCCATCATCAAGGATGCTCCTGAGATGTTCTCGAAATGGGAGCAGGGCTGGAAGGTTTTATTTGATGCACTGGACCAAGTCAATGAGCAAAATATAGATACAATAGTCAATATCCGAAATCAAGGCCACAGTATTGTGGAAGCTGTACAACGGCAGTTGTGTCATTATACCTACCATGTGGGTCAGATTGTGTTCTACGCTAAAATCTTGAAAGCAGATAACACTTTTGCTAGTTTGTCCATTCCGAAAGGTGGGAGTTCGGCCTACAATAAAGACAAGTTTGCTGCGCCTAAAAGTAAGATACACTTCACAGACGAATACTTAAACACAGACCACGATAATGGATAGAGATATTTCTATTTCGGTAAAAGGACTCAGCGTGTCCTACGAGCGAAAGCGTGTGTTGTCCAATATATTTTTGGAGCTCAAGACGGGTAGAGTGATCGGTGTAGTGGGCCCTAATGGTGCAGGGAAGTCTACCTTATTCAAAGCCATCCTAGGATTGATAGAGCCTAATACCGGTCTGATCACTATCCGTGGTAAGAATCCTGACAAGGTACGAAAAGAGGTGGCCTACGTACCTCAAAAGAATGATGTGGATTGGTCTTTTCCAGCGACGGTGATGGATGTGGTGCTCATGGGGCGCTATCCTTTCAAGGGAGTCTTTCAGCGATTGAGTAGTGAGGATAAAGAGATTGCCATGGATGCGCTCAAAGAAGTAGGCATGGAAGCTTTTAAAGATCGCCAGATCGGAGAGCTATCAGGTGGACAGCAGCAACGCGTGTTTCTCGCACGAGCGCTGTGCCAAAACGCCCAAGTGTTTTTTCTGGATGAACCATTCGTAGGCGTCGATATCTTGACTGAAGAAAAGATCATCACTATTCTCAAAAAATTAGCTAAGCAGGGCAAGTCTCTGTTGGTAGTGCATCACGATTTAGGATCTGTGCAAGATTACTTTGATGATGTCATATTGCTCAATCAGCGTCTCATCGCCTATGGCCCTACCGAGACCACTTTTAATGATGAAAATATCCGCCGCACTTATGGTGGTCAGCTTCCCGTATTGCATAAGATGGGAGAGATTGATGAATAGATTTTTCGGAGGGATTAGGATTTAAGCCTTAGGTTTTAGGGTGGATTTTCCGGATTGAATTCTTTTGAAAAAGGAGCTGATTTTCTACGACATTCCTTGACAAAGCAAATGTCGCATATAAGTCTTGATATTTTAACCAACTTTTTTGGTAATAATCCATACTTTAGGATAATGCTAAGCCACGCTAGAGACTAGTGGATTTTCAAACTTAAACTACTTAACATATGAATTGGATTGCCAAAAAAATAAGCGAAACCCGAAAAGTAAAGGGACTTACCCAAGAAGAACTTGCCGAACGTGCCAGTATAAACCTTAGAACAATCCAACGGATCGAAAATGAGGAAAGCGAACCAAGAGGTAAAACGCTACAGCTAATTTGCGAAGTGCTGGAGATAGATACACAAGAATTGCTATTAGGGGATCAATCGCTTCGGCCTCAACAAATAGGCACGAAAATAGCCAATGGACTATTCCTTTTAGTGCTCAATTTGGTCTTGATAGGAGTGATAGGATTTCTCACCTTGGACTCGGAGGCCAATAGAAATAGTATCTTCGGTGGCTATTTAATTAGCCTTTTCCTTCCATATTTCATCGTTACGCTAACCAAGAAAATGAGTGGAATGGAAAGAATGCTTAAATTCGGATTTGGATACGTCGCTTATTTTATCTTGAGTATGATAGTAATAGGTTTCCCCACAGGATTTGTAACGGGCTTATTCCCTTGCCTATTTATCAGCGTATCAGTGTTATACTTTGGCAACGACATTATTCGAAATCTGGAAAAATAAATTGTGTTGATCTTTTATCTAAAGCGCATTTTCCGTCTTTCCGAAAGGCCTACGGAATGATCTCAAAAGCAAGTCTCTCTAGAGATAAAAAATATAGATATTCGCTTACACGGACTTGGGATGAGCAGAAAGATGCTGTCTTATTTGTTGGGCTCAATCCCTCTATAGCAGACGCGAAAAGCGATGATCCGACCATCCGTAGGCTTATTGGATTTGCACAAGGATGGGGCTTTGGAGGCATGCACGTCTGCAATCTTTTCGCGTACCGGACTCCTGATCCAAGTGTGTTGTTCAAGGCGGCTGATCCGGTAGGGCGATACAATAATCGGTACATTAGAAAAATGAAAAAAATATCTAGTATGACCGTGCTGATGTATGGCAACTATGGGAAGCGCTTGCACAGGCATGAGGAAATTTTGAAACGTATAGCAAATCCTTATTGTGTGAAAGTATCCAAAGGCGGAATGCCCATGCATCCATTGTATCTGAAATATACGGAGCAGCCATTGCCGTACCATCCAATAAATTGGTAGTTCCTCCTTTTCTGTTACCTTGCATCCATTTTGGAATAAGCCCACTGCAATTCTATCCATGCAAATACTCAAGACGCACTTTCATCCCGATGTCCTTCCTCTAGAAGATAAAACTGTTTTCAAAAGACTGGCTACACGGGCTATAGTGACTCGAGAAGATTCCATTTTGTTGATGTATACAGAGCGGTATGAGGACTATAGCTTGCCAGGGGGAGGCCTGGATGCTGGAGAGGATAAAGTAGAAGGCATGATGCGCGAATTGGCAGAAGAAACGGGCGCGCAAAATATTACCAATATAAATCCCTTCGGTATTTACGAAGAATACCGATTGTGGTATAAACCTGACTACGATGTGCAGCATATGATCTCATATTGTTACACTTGCGAGATTGATAAGAAATTGGGCAAAGCCCAATTAGAATCCTATGAGCAAAAAAATGGAATGAGCGCCCATTGGGTAAATATTAATGGTAACTACTCAGGTCAATAAACCCTAAAAATAATCTAAAATAAATAGATTGTTGATAACTCTTAAATTTTGCAGGAAAACGAAAATCAAGAGTTACTTATTAACAAATATTGAGCTTTAAAGTAGTAAATATGTTAGTCTTATTTGGGTTTCAAAATGCGTCTAAAGTATTTGATTTGCGATCTTTGATATGTGGGATTACAAAAGAAACTTAAAAGGTTAGAGCTAGCAATTGACGATTTAAAATCCTTGGTCAATTCTTTAAAAGAAGAGAA
>CAKZVJ010000270.1 GCA_937923345.1 uncultured Saprospiraceae bacterium | reverse complement strand
GTACTCCATTGCTGAATCTCTTTCATTCTCGTAAATATAGCTTTGAATTGAGTTCAAACAATTGAAAATAAAATGTGGATTCATTTGAGCTTGCAAGGCTGCTCTTTCTAAGCTTTCAACTTCTTTTTCAATTGTTCTCTTATTATTTAAATTGAGAACACGCCATTTATAAAATAGGTAAGCTGAACTAAAAAATAGTAAACAACAAATAAAGTAAAAGAGCTTTGTACCCCACCATGGCTTTTTAATCTCAAATTCTAACTCAGTAGATGGGCTCCAGATGCCAGCCCTGTTTAAGGATTGGATTTCAAAGGTGTAATTATTTGGAGACATCGCTTTTAAATTCACTTCAGTATTCTTTGTTTCACTCCATTCTGTATCATTTAATTTATACCTATATAATATATCGCCTTCCATCTTATAATCTAGAGTAGCAAACTTGATATCAACATCATTTTCAAAATATTCTAAGTCTAGAGTGTGATTTAAATTTCGATAGGATTTAGAATTCACACTAACATTCTCAAGCATTGGAACTCTTGATTCTGCTTTTACATCAAAATTGGTTAAATAGGCCAATCCTTTTCCAGTGGCTATAAATAATGTATCATTGTAATAACATAAATCGTTAATTTCATTAGAGGGTAAGCCATGATGTGTAGAGTAATTTCGTATTTCATATTCCCCATTTTCAGAAAATACTAATTTGCTAAACCCACTTTTTGAACACACAAATATATCCTCATTGATCATAACAATTTTTTCAACGTTATTACTAACTAAGCCGTCACGTTTGGCAATGAATATAGGATTTTCCTTTAAATTCCATAGGACTAATCCCGTTCCTAAGGTGCCAAATAAATAAATATCTCCTAATTTTATAATAGATGTAATTCTGTTCTTCAATTCATCAAATGGTGTCTTATTAGGATATATATCATTTTCGCAGAATTCAAATAATCCCGTATTTGTAGCTAATAAGTAATGATCTTTTTCAATTTTCGCTATACTATTGATGGTTAATTCGTAATTATTGAGATTCTCTGTATTATATATATCCAGTTCATGTAAAGAATCAAAAGTATAAAATCTTCTATAAGACCGAAATACAAATTCCCCATCAACGCAAGGATTACATTCCTTAGACGCAAGCGGAATTAATTCTTTAAAATATTCGCGAAAAATAATAGAAGAGTTAAATTTTTTATTGAACTTAAAAGTATTTTGACCACATACAAGAAGTTCATTCTGCATCTTTAAATTAGTTAAATCATAAATTTCATAGTGATTTTCAATTTCGTTTCTAAATATTCTCCCCTTCTGATATCTAGAAATATTTCGAAAATCTTCGATCATAAATAAGCTTTGATTAAACTCTTCTAAACTAACAAATTTATTTTCTAGTGTATTGGTAACAGAAAATATTTCTTTAGGGCTTAGTTTGTAGATACCATTTTCTATACTACTAAGCCATACGTCTCCATTATTTGCTAAAAGTAATCGTGTAACCGAAATATCAGATATTAGATTAGTCCCTATATCATTTCGGAATGTGCTATAATTTGTAAAATATTTTAAGCCCTTTAAGTATCTTTTTGCCGTTAAAATTTGACCTTTATCAGTTTCTAAAATATCATGATAAAAATTTTGATTATGAATTATTTCTATACTGTCAATATTACTTATAAAATATGAACTTCCAAATAGATTGAAATACACAACTTCATCCTTAAATTTGAATGCCAAAGAATTCTCACTAGTGTAATTATTTATTCTACTTCTAAATTCCCCTTTAAATAATATAGAATCATATTCTATTAAAAATTCGTTATTCTTTACAAATTGCTTATTTGGGTAAATATTATCTAAAACAATCATAATTTCCTCTTCAAAATCAAAGGTTTTAAATTTTACTGATTCGTTACTATCACTTGTTTTTTCAATCATATACCTGTTGTCGAAAACTAAAAAACCATACCCATTAATAGAAATCAGAAGTTCATCATTCTTATTGTAACGAATCTGGTCAATTCTATCAATTTTATTTTTTGGTATTTGTTTATTCAGTTCGTGATATACTATAGTATCTTCAGCAGCGATATATTTAAAAATACCTGAGCGCCATGAGTGAATCCATATATCATTATTATTAGCAAGGCAAATGTCTAGGCAGCTTATGTTTGTCAAGCCTTGTTTAGGTCCATAAGTCTTAAACTCATATCCATTATATCTTACCAAACCTCTATCAGTAGCAATCCATATATATCCTAGAGAGTCTTGCAATATATCATGGCATTCGTTGCTTGGCAATCCATCCTCAAGATTGTAATTCGTTATAGAGTAGTTTTGGAAATCTTGTGCTAATAAAATTTGAGAAAGAAGGAGTAAACACAACACTATAAGATTAGCATCCTTATATATTTTAAGACTATGCATTTTCTTATAGATTTGTTTTTATATCTGCACAATTAGCTCCAATCATAGATTAGATTACAAAACCCTTCAAACATTCGACTGAATAAGATCTAGAAATTCAACTCTCCTCCTTCTCGCAATAGGAATCTTAGCGCCATCAGACATCAATGCATACCCTCCATCTTCCTTTGCATACTTTACTAATTTATCCATGTTGATAAGATGCGAAGTATGCGTTCTGAAAAAATTATTAGGTAAAAGATTTTCAATTTCTTTTAGCGATTTACTAATAATAATTTTAGCGTTAATGTCGAAATAAAGTATGCAATAAGCTCTGTCTGCCTCTGCTCTTATTATTTCATTCACATTGAATATATGGATTCCATCAGTGGAGGGTAGTGATATTTTGGACATTGGTTTTGATCTGCTTATCAAGGACTTTAGCTTTGTGTATGCTTTAGTTCCTTCTTCTAACTTACATACTCTTTCGATAGCTTGTCTAACCTGAAACGGCGAATATGGTTTTAGTAAATAATCTACGGCTTGATACTTAAAGGCTTCAAGAGCATATTTTTCATAGGCCGTTGTAATAATTACCTTAAATGGCTTCAATAAAAATTGATCTAGAAGGCGAAATCCACATTCGTTCCCGAGATTGATATCTAGAAAAACCAAGTCGGGTTTGACAGACTTAATGAGTTCTGTTCCACTCTCAATATCTGAGGCAAACCCTAATAAATGCACCTCCGAACAAAACTCTTTTAATAGGTTCGCAAGTAGAACTTGAGCATCCAACTCATCCTCTATAATAACTGCGGTTAATTTCATTTTTACTTATTGGGTCAGACAAATTGAATTGCCCTATCCTTTAAAATAAAAATAAATCTAAACGATACCTAATTTTGATCCAATAATTGTGTGAAATGCATAATTTTAAAGGTAAAATACATGGTAGGAAAATCCAATTGAAAAATTGAATACTAAATATCAATACATCATTACATGGACACTCTATCATATTTATTCTACAATTTAAAATATGTGACATTGTAAAGAGAAGATTTGATTCATTACTTGCCTGGACTTATGGTAACACAAAAAGGAGCCTCCAATATTCTTCATTATTAAAATTTCTAAGCTATATGCGAGTCACAATAAATGCAAACCATTTAGCACTTAATGATACCCCTAAGCAATTTGCTCTAATTCAATTTCTTTTTTATTGAACTGTATCTTATCCCCTACTCTTTTGTGGAGCAGCAATCTTCCAATCGGCGACTCAGAGGACAGGCAAAAATAAATCTGATCGTTGAGTTTTATTTTTCCAAGTGAAACGGAAACAAAGTAGATGCCTTGGTTAGTCTGCACAATGCTTCCTTTTTCAACTTTACTGGTCTTTCTATGGATATCTAATGCTTTGAGTTCGCTCCACTCCCCCGTTATTCTATTCAATTGGCTTTGTACTTTTTGGTATTCCAACTGCATCATGGCGCGACCTGTTTCATACTTATCTCCTACGCTACTCTTGGTTTCGTTGTCGCGCGATTCTTTTATGGATTGTAGATTCTCTTCCAAGGCCTCGATTTGACTTTTCAATGTAGTCTGGCAATGTTGATACAAGGTATTTTTGATAGTAAGTAGATCCATAAAAATAGTAGAAATAAGTGTTGGCCGCTCGTATGTAAAGGCTACACAAGGTAAGCGTTTACATGCTATTCTAGAAACTTCTAAAGACTGCACTCTCCATCACTGCCAGATATTCTGACATACTTCTTTTGGAATCAAGAAGAATGGCAGACACACTCCTTGGCTATTAAGGGATCTTGCTAAAGGAGAAGTTGATTGATAACTTTAATGGCAATCTGAATTTGTGAAAAGACAATATTATTCTCTGTAGGAATTTGTCACGATTTTTTCTGAAAAATCGCGCCAAATTGGAACTAGATTGCATTACTTCACAGGGTTGACATCCTGTGCTTAGCTGTGTAGCCCCCGAGAAAATCAGGACAAACTTTTCAGACTTATTTTATTCTACCCACACAAATCCTCATAGAGTCAAATGTATTTGCAAGGGGTAAAAAACATTTTCCAGGAGTAAAATGCATTTTTTGAAGCTAAAATAGGGTAAAATACATTTTTTGAAGCGCTTGGAGACGAGATAAATCTCACAACTAAAGGATAGTAGACATAATTTATCCCCCTACAACTCCCAACCTTTCCGATGGGCCTCTCTGAGAATCAAAAAGAATGGAATCCACCATATCAGATCATTCGTCAATAAAGTGTAGCCGAATGTAGCAGGTACCACTCCCGTCAAATAATTAAAAACAAATCCAATGGGTCCGAAGATTTTGCCTAGAAAGCCGACTGCGACGATAGGCCAATGCTTGACTGGGTTATATCCTGACCACCAATAGCCTAAACCGTATACTCCGATAACCATGCCCATGCCCTGCCAAATCACAGGGTGGATTGGCTCCTCCATTCCAGTAAGGTGGAAAAAGGAGAGCGGAAATAAAATTACCCAAGCGCCCCAAATCAAATTGTACACTGCGGCAATGCGCATAACGGTTTTCATCCAAGGTTTACTTTGCATAGTAGGCAATAATGTTGATTAAGAAAATAAGGGTCCAGGCGATGGTGCGCAACCAATTAACACGGACTAGTTTTTGCCTAGCCTGCATAGCATTATTTGCTTGTTGGATTCTATTGTGTAGTGGGACCGCTGACAGAAAGGTTACCAACCAATTGAAGACAATCAGTACACAAAGAAATATATCTATGGTCTGCCAATCCACTAGTAATCCATATCCATAAAAGAAGACCTGCCCCAGCATAAGGGGTAAAACTACTATAGATATTCTTTGGGTATACACTGCGTGCCAACGATTCAAGTCGTGCTCTGAATAATATAGAAAACTGGGGTATACCACTAACTGGACGATCCATATCAAAATGAACAAACCCGTATCTATTAATAATTTTATCAGCGCGATATCCATCCCTTAGTAAATTGCCAAATTAAGACAATAGAAAAGATGTTTTGTTGCGTGAGAATCGACTCTTCTGTTAGAAGACTACGTATACATATGAATCAACTCCGGGCAAAGGATAGTAGTCAGACTCGCTTTTTGGCGAGGCGTCCCGATTTTTTTCATCGGGACCGAAACGAACGTGGAGTGACGAAGAGCCTGGTACCGATTTTTTATCGGTATGCCCCCAAATCATTATCCTTAATTATTCTCCCAAAATACTACAATAAAGATTTTCGCATTTGATAACAAGAACGTAGGCCATTGAATGCCTTTTTGGCTTCTGCATAGTTGAGGGTTTGTTGACCATCAGAAAAGGCCTTCGTCGGATTCGCGTGCACTTCCATGATGACCGCATCTGCACCGGCTATCACGCCTGCCATCGCGACAGCGGTCACATGCTTGCGCAAGCCGATGCCGTGGGAAGGATCGACAATCACAGGAAGATGAGATTTCTCTTTGAGGATCGGAATCGCATTGATATCGAGTGTATTTCTATAAGCTGTCTCATAGGAACGAATGCCTCTTTCGCAGAGCATAATTTTTTCATTTCCATTGGAGAAAATATATTCAGCAGCTTGTAGCAACTCATTGATGGTTCCTGATATCCCGCGCTTAAGCATGATGGGTTTATCTACTTTTCCTAATGCGTCTAGTAAATTAAAATTTTGAGAATTCCTAGCGCCTACTTGAAATACATCCACATAAGGAAGCATGGCATCTATCTGATCGGTCATCATCACTTCCGTAATAATCTTGATGCCCACCTCTTTTGCTTTTTTCGCCCATAGGACCAATCCTTCTTGGCCCAATCCTCGAAAGGAATACGGGGAGGAACGCGGCTTGTACACGCCGCCGCGCATAATTTTGATATCGTTATCCAATAGATGCGTTAATGTAGATTCTATCTGTGCCTCCGATTCGATGGAACAGGGGCCCGCCATGATTTGAAAGTGGTCGGTTCCAATTTTCACGTTGTCGCCTAAATTAATTACGGAATCATCTACTTTCCATTTTTTACTGACTAGCTTATAGGCATCGGATACTCTATGGATATCTTGTATACCGGGCAAGGTGCCAATGGATCGAATGTCAAATTCTTTTTTTCCAACTCCGATGATGTATTTCTGAAATTGGGTATTCACTTCGGTGCATTGATACTGGACTGCATCTAGGCTTTCACGAAGACGAGCAAGGTCGGACGCTTTTATATCTCTTTCTAATTGAATAATCATATGCTGTGAATTATTATTATTTATTTTTTTTCCTCAATAAAACAACTACTCTTAACTGAACTAATACAAGATTAGTGGTTTTCAAAATCTTCTCTTTCACGTTCTTTTTTCCCGTAAAAAAGAACCAAAAACCCCGTCTGAATGGCTCAGCCGGGCAGGCTCTCGACTGTAATGATTCTTAACGCTTTCACAAGCTAAAAAGTCTAAAGGCTTAAAACTCGTTCTACATTCTCTTTCACCCCAACTGTAAGTAATAACGTATCATTCCAACTTGTGCTTAGAGGTTCGTTTGACTCAAACAGGTAAGCCTTCTGACGACTTTTCTTAACGCTTGTGACACTAAATCATTAAAGGTCGAAATTTATTCTATATTCTAATTTTTCAATAACCAATTGATTGTGTTCCCCTTAGCTTAATATCCTTTGCAAACTAACAAAGTATTCAATTTAGGATTCTACCTTTTCTCCTCTGATGGCCATCACAAAATCTTGAATGCCTTGATCGCTGGCATCTTTTTCTAACTGTCTAATAAACGCAGAACCAATGATGGCGCCATGGGCATTATTGCAGGCAGAGGAAAATGCGGCGTGATCTGAAATCCCAAATCCTATCAAGCGTGGGGTATTCAAATTCATCTTTTCTATTCTTTGAAAATATTGGATTTGCTCTTCTGATATATTATTTGCTCCTCCAGTGATACTCGCATCAGCGACCATATAAACAAAACCCGTACTCAATTCGTCTACCCTTCGTATTCGTTCTTCATCACTGTGAGGACTCAATAAAAAAGTGCTTTCTACATTATACTTTTCATACAGATGCTGGTACTCGCGTGCATACACTTCCAAGGGTAAATCCGGCAGAATCAGTCCATCTACTCCTACTCTCTTACAGGCCGCAAAAAAGGCTTCTTCGCCATACTGTATGACTTGATTGAAGTATCCCATAAGAACGATAGGAATGTTCGACCGTTCTCGAATATTTTCCAACTGCTCGAATAAGACTTTTAACTTCATACCATTTTGTAGGGCTCTTGTGCCAGAGCGCTGAATGGTTTCTCCGTCCGCCATCGGATCCGAATAAGGCATCCCAATTTCCAAAAGATCTGCACCTGCATGGTCTAATGCCAAGATAATTCTTGAGGTATCTGCCAATTCAGGAAAGCCTGCCGTAAAATATATATTTAGAATATCTTTTGGTTTACGCGCAAAAAGTTCTTTTAACCTCGACATAATTATTTCATGAATTTTTGGTAAGTCCCTAAATCTTTATCTCCTCTTCCAGACAAATTGATAACGATACTATCGCCGGAATTAAATTTCATCTTGTGTAATGCAGCAAAAGCATGCGCAGTTTCTAAAGCAGGAATAATGCCTTCGACTCTACTTAGATGAAAGGCTGCATCAAGCGCCTCTTTATCTGTAATCGAAATCGCTTCCGCTCTTTTGCTTTCAATCAAGTGTGCGTGCAAAGGACCAATACCTGGATAGTCCAAACCCGCAGAGATAGAATACGGTTCTATGATTTGTCCATCTTCATCTTGCATCAACAAAGTTCTTGAACCATGAATAATACCTTTGCTTCCCAAAACAGAAGTCGCGGCGGATTCGTTTGTATCCACCCCTAGACCTGCAGCTTCTACCGCTATCAGTCTTGTACTTTCTTCTTCTAGAAAATGATAAAATGCACCTGCTGCATTGGATCCCCCTCCGACACAGGCTACCACCATATCCGGTGTTTCTTTTCCCGTTTGTTCTTTTAGCTGCCAACGAATCTCTTCCGAAATAATAGCTTGTAGCCTAGCCACCATATCTGGATAAGGATGTGGCCCAACTACCGACCCAATTATATAATGCGTATTAGCAGGATTGGCAATCCAGTCTCGTATTGCTTCATTAGTTGCATCTTTTAAGGTCTGGCTTCCAGAGGTTGCTGGACGTACTTCTGCACCGAGCATTTTCATTCTTGCGACATTGGGTGCCTGTCGTTCGATGTCTACAGCGCCCATATATACGATACACTCCAAACCCATCAATGCACATACGGTCGCTGTCGCCACTCCATGCTGACCTGCCCCTGTCTCAGCGATGATTCTTTTCTTGCCTAACTTTTGGGCTATCAATATCTGCCCTATCGTATTGTTGACTTTATGTGCCCCGGTATGACATAGGTCTTCTCGCTTCAAATAAATCTTCGCATCAAATTCGCTGGACAATCGCTTGGCAAAATATAATGGCGTAGGGCGACCTACATATTGCTTCAACAGATATTGATATTCTTCTTGGAAGGAATCACTTTGGATGATGTCTAAATAATTTCTGCGTAGGGTTTCTACATTTGGGTAAAGCATCTCGGGAATAAAAGCTCCTCCAAATGCTCCATAAAATCCTTCTTCATTTATACTGTATGTCATATCATTAATTATTCACTCTTAACATTAATTATAGCAATACGCAAACCATTTTGGTGGATTACTTATTTTATAATTATAGTAAAACACCCAGATTATTGCTAGCTTAGTACTTATCAATACTGTTCTTTCACGTTCTTTTTTTCCGTAAAAAAGAACCAAAAACCCCGTCTGAATGGCTCAGCCGGGCAGGCTCTCGACTGTAATGATTCTTAACGCTTACGCAAGCTAAAAAGTCTAAAGGCTTAAAACTCGTTCTACATACTTTTTTGTCCCTAGCTTTAAATAACTACGGAGTATTTTTTCTTTTGCGTAACAGAGCGTTTGACTCAAACAGTTAAGCCTTCTGACGACTTTTCTTAACGCTTACGACACTAAATCATTAAAGGTCGAAACTAATTCTACATTTATATTAACTCTACAAACATAATTCAAAAGTTGCTACTATTCTTAAATTTGTATTGTCTTACTTCTAAAAGCATCAATAAACAATTTCAATTTTTCTATATTTTTTATACCTGGGGAGGTTTCGAATTGACTATTCAAATCTATGCCTATTAATTGTGGATGTGTGAAGGTTTTCAATGCTGTTAATTGATCTAATCCTATTCCGCCACTCAGCAAAAAAGGAACATCTAATTTGTATTTATCTAACAGTCCCCAATTGAAAGTTACTCCATTTCCGCCAGGCAATTTTCCTTTTGTGTCAAAAAGAAAATAGTCACAATATGGAGCGTATTCATTTAAGCGCTCAAAATCAAAATGCTCGTCTAGGGCAAAAGCTTTTATGATCGACAAATTGCTTTGCTGCAAAACTTGGCAATCCTCTGGCGTCTCCTGACCATGTAGTTGAACATAATTTAAATTATAACTTTTTACTTTTTGTAAAATCGTATCCTTCGTCGCGTTTACAAACACACCTACTTTTTTGATACCAAAATCTGAGATCTTTAGTAAACGTAAATTTTCAGCAGCAGTCTCATCTGCTTCTATGTGCCTTGAAGAGCCATCATAAAAAATCATCCCTACCCAATCCACATCCAACTGAATCAGGTCTGTCAAATTTTCACTATTACACATGCCGCATACTTTCACTATCATGATCTAGGCGTTTATGGTTTCTTTATATTCTATCCAAGCTTGTCGAATCAAGGTTCTACAAGTTTGCGCTGGATCAAATTGAGTCATAAAATATCCTCCAATCAAAAATCCATCAAAACCAATTTGCTTCAGCTCCGCAAGGTCCTGCGGATTGCTGATGCCACTTTCAGAAATCTTCACTGCATCAGCAGGCATCTTAGCATATAGCGTTCGGCTCATCTGAATATCTGTCTTAAACGTCTTTAGGTCTCTATTATTGACTCCCACCAGATGCACATATTCATTCACCTTATTTAGTTCTTCTTCATTGTGTACTTCTAGCAAAACCTCTAGACCTAAGTCATTGGCTTGTTTTGCCAAATCTAATACACGATTTTTTTCTAAACAAGCAGCAATTAGTAAAATAGCGTCTGCCCCAATTGACCTCGCTTCAAATATCTGATATTCATCGATGATGAAGTCTTTCCTCAGAATGGGGCAAAAATTAAATTTGCGCGCCTCCGTCAAATCTGCCGATTTTCCTCCAAAAAAAGTATCGTCGGTGAGAATAGAAAGCGCCGACGCACCCGATTGCATATATCCAATCGAGGTTTTCTCTACACTGACATCATTATTGATTATCCCTGCAGATGGAGATTGTCTTTTGAATTCTGCAATTACACCAAAGCGATCCTTTCGCTTCAAGTATTTACTCAGCGATACTACAGGAGTATTGAAGTAGATACTTTGTGTCAAAAGCTCCAAAGAATAGAGTTGCTTTCGCTTTTCCACCTCTGCTTTCTTCGTCTGTACTATCTTTTCTAAAATATTCATATCAATTGGTTTCAATTAATTTTTTGAATGCATTCAAGGCACTGCCAGAGTCTATACTTTCTTGCGCCTCCAATACGGCATCAGGTAGAGTAAGGCCTGGCTTTATGGTTTGCATAGCGAGTGCAGCGTTGGCTAATACGACACTTGTTTGGCTCGTAGTCCCTTGACCACTCAAAACGGCGGTTAATATTTTTCCCGCTTCTACTGGCGTCTCTCCACCAAACAATTCTGACTCTTGTGTAGTAGGCAAGCCAAAATTCTCAGCACTTAGTTCTTGCTTTTCATTAGGTCTAAAAACGGAAGCTGTTCCTGTCAAGGATATTTCATCATAGCCATCATTGGCATATACCACTGTATATTTTTTATTCTCCTTTTTTAACAATGCGTCATACAATTGCGCCAGTTCCAGGCTGTAGGTTCCGAACAATTGATAGTCAGGTTGCAAAGGATTGACTAAAGGTCCTAACATATTGAAAAAGGTTTTAATCTTCAAACCCTTTCTCATGGGCACCACAGCTTTCATTGCTGGATGAAACAAAGGCGCGTGAAAAAAACAAATCCCCGCCTCCGCAAGTTGCCTATTGAGTACAGCGCTATCTGCAGTAAAGGTGTAGCCCAACGCGGTGAGTACATTCGAAGAACCACAATTGGAACTCACACCATAACTCCCATGCTTACACACCCGATACCCTGCCCCAGCGACTACAAAAGCAGAGGTGGTAGAAATATTAAATGTATTCTTTTCATCTCCTCCAGTACCTACAATGTCGATGGCATCTTTATTCTCGATGACTACTGGCACACACAACTCCAATAAAGCATCTCGAAAGCCCTGCAATTCTTGCACTTCGATTGGGCGCATTCTAAACACCGTAGTGAAAGCGGTCATCTGTTCCAAGGAAACAGACTCAGTAGAAATTGAACGTAAATTTTCTGCTGCTTCCTTTCGAGAGAGTTTTCCACCACCAAAAAGAAATTCTAAAGTATCTTTCATTTTACTGGACTATAGATTTTATTTTTAATATTTGAAACCCAATTTTCTATTATTTGCATGCCTTGTACAGTCATGATAGATTCAGGATGAAACTGCAATCCGGCGACTTCATATTTTTTATGTCGGATCGCCATGACTACGCCGTGGTCATCTTCAGCGGTAATCACTAGCTCATCTGGAAAATTATTTTTACTCACTGCCCAGGAATGATATCTCCCAGCTACAAAAGAATTTTCTAAACCACTAAACAGGGGTTCTTTTTCCTCCATTACGTGTACGTATGTTTCGACGCCATGAAACACTCGTTCTAGATTAAACAACTCTCCTCCAAAACATTCGGCAATCGCTTGCTCACCCAAACAAATTCCTAAGATGGGTTTGACACGAGCATACCTTTTTAGCAGATCAGGCATAATCCCAGCATCCTTTGGTAATCCAGGACCAGGAGATAACACAATCGCATCATAAGCACCAACAGCTTCTATCGCAATTTCGTCATTTCTATATACCGACAATTCTAGTCCATTTATCTTCTTAAAATATTGTACTAGATTGTAGGTGAAACTATCGTAGTTGTCTAAGATTAAAACTTTCATTATTCAGTCCTCTTTACGTTAAACTTCTAATTAGTTAGTTTTTCTGCCAATTGTAGCGCCTTGTTCAATGCACCTAATTTGTGATTCACTTCTTGCAGCTCTTTTTCAGGATCTGAGTCTACCACGATGCCTGCTCCTGCCTGAGAATACAGTGTATTATTTTTAGATAAAAAAGAACGAATCACGATCGCCTGATTCATTGAGCCATCCACTCCAATAAAACCAATACCACCGCCATAAAAACCTCTATTTTGATTTTCATACTGATCTATCAATTGCAATGCCTTGTACTTAGGCGCACCGCTGAGGGTACCCGCAGGAAACGAATCTCCAAAAACTTCTATGGGATTGTACTCCGATTCTAACTGCCCAACCACATTGCTTACCAAGTGGATGACATGACTGAAATACTGTATTTCTTTCAATTTCTTTACCTCCACATTTGTAGCATGTTTTCCTAAATCATTGCGCGCCAAATCTACCAGCATGATGTGTTCTGCATTTTCTTTTGGATCCAATGCAAGCTCTTTTGCCTTTGCTTGATCCTCTACATCATCTCCCGTCCTCTTGTAAGTTCCTGCTATCGGATTTACTTGCGCCTCCCCATTTTTAATGACCAACTGAGCTTCGGGAGAAGAGCCAAATATTTTATAGTCGCCATAATCAAAGTAGAATAAATAAGGAGATGGATTGATAGAACGCAGCACACGATACACTTGAAATTCATCGCCGGTAAAAGATTGAAAAAACTGTCTGGAGAAAACGATTTGAAAAACATCACCCATTTGGCAATGCTGCTTCCCTACTCGGACCAATTCTCTAAACGCTTCATCCGTCATATTTGACCCTTCCGTCCCCACTACCCTGAAGTGCTCTGTAGTTTCCTCAAGCGTATTTTTCAACAAGTGCTCTAAACGCTCAAGCTTAGAATTTTCACCTGCAGCAAATTGTTCTATCAAATGCATTTCATCGGTGAAGTGGTTTATCAAAATTACAAAGCGATACAGATTGTAATTGATATCTGGCATCTCTAACTTTCGCTTCTCCGTATTCAATTTTATTTTTTCAAAATATTGAATGCTATCAAAAGAACTATGCCCAAAAAAGCCTGGCGCAATGGGTAGGTCTTCTTGATCCGAATATCGAAATTGCTTTATGAATGTATTCAGTCTTTCAGGAATCTCGCTATAGCGATCTATCTCCTCCGTCTGCAAATCCTGCGCTGGTGTAAAATACCGTAGCTCCCCATTCTCTACCAGAAAGCCTGCCATTGGTTCTATGCATAAGATAGAATAACAATTTTCGGCAGCTTTAAAATCATTACTTTCGAGTAGTACCGACTGCGGAAACTGTTTGCGTATCTTTAAATACAAGCCCACTGGCGTCACCTTATCGGCCAGCATCCGCTTGTGGACGATCTGCATTTTTATATCTGTATTCACTTCTGTTACCATATTATAGCTATATAAAAAACGGCTTGCCGAGTATATCGACAAGCCGTTTTTTATGTTACAATACAATGGGCAAGCCTACTTACTCGACAAGTCGGTAAAGTTCCACCACCAATTGTATGTATTAATTAATTTCATTGAGTGCAATATAAGGGCATGCACAGGAGATAATCAAGTCCTTGGATATATTTTGTTGAAATAATTTGAAGAATGTCGCGAAAACTATTTCTTCTCTACAAAGCGCCAGATCCAAAACTTTTTAGACCTTCATACTTCTTCCTATTTTTTTGATTTGGGTGTGTCCCTTGATTCCTCATAGCCCTCCTCACGTCGGGATAATCGTCATGACGGGTCGTGCCATCCAGGACTACGCATCCGCTTCGGTCCTGCGTCAGCCAAAGAGGGCTGCCTTGGACAGCTTCCGATGGTCGCTTCCTTACTACCACTCACACGGGGAGGTTTGGTAGAACTTTGTTACTTTTTTTAGTAAAATATTAGGTTAAAAAACAGGCTAAAAAAAAACGAAAAATATGTTTGAATAAGAGTAACTTTCATCCCAAAATGCGTCTTATGTTAATTACAAAACAACAAAATCATGGCTAAGATCAAAACAGTCCACCCCAATGAATTTGAGCCACATCATCATTGGTATCCGAAAGCATTGAATGCTACGATACACCCTATGATAAGCTTCTTTTTAAATCTTGAGCAAGAGCGCATTGTGACTCGTTATTGCCATATGCACCCTACCGTAGACAAAGACAAGCTGAGGGAAATCCTCAATCATCAAGCCAAGTACTTCTTATGGGCAGGAGCTGATTTACTGAATGTCACCTCGGCTGGAGGGAAGAGGCAAATGGTAGTTATCGAAAATAACTCCTGTCCATCCGGTCAAAAATCAATGCCTTTAGTCGACGACAACCAGGAACAAGGAAGCTATAAGCTTATGATCGAAAGGACCTTTAAGCCGATGCTCAAGAACCTACGGAATAAAATAAAGGGTGGACTTGCCGTTATCTATGACAAAAATCCTATGGAGGTATCTGGTTATGCCGAAGTCATTGCAGACGTCATGAATGAACCCGTTTACTATGTGCCTTTCTACAAGGAGGATGAGAACACCCATATTAAATTTATAGACGGCGTACTTTATGTCTTTGTAGATGAGGAATGGAAACCGATACGAGCTGCCTTTAGATATGTGACCCAAAAACCATGGTCTAGGATTCCTGTCAACGCCAAAACCAAAATCCTCAATCCTACTATTGCTTGTCTAGCAGGGGGAAGAAATAAGATGGTCGCTGCAAAAGCATACGATATCTTTAATTCAGAGATAGCAGAGTATGGCCTAAAAATCAATATGCCAGAAACCATCTGGGATGTATCCAAAAATGAAATCCCTCTCTGGGTGAGAAAGCTCGGGGGACATGCAGTCATCAAGGTTCCCTATAGCAATGCAGGTCAAGGGGTTTATACTATAGTCACAGAAGATGAGTTAGAGGCTTTCATGAAAATGGAGTTTGATTATGATTTATTTATCGTCCAGAGCTTGATTGGAAACTCGAATTGGAGTAGCACTACAGCAGCGGGGAAACTATATCATGTAGGCACTATTCCTGATAATAAAAACAAAACCTTTGTTGCGGATATCAGAATGATGGTGAGCTCCACTAAAAGTGGAATCAAACCACTATGTACCTATGCTCGACGTGCTGAAAAGCCATTGTTGGACAACATCACTTCTAGTATGGACAGTTGGTCCATGTTGGGTACCAACCTTTCTATAAAAAACCCAGATGGGACCTGGGGAAGCGACACCAACAGGTTAGTCTTGATGGATAGACGAGATTTCAACAAACTTGGTATTGGTTTAGATGATTTGATTGAGTGCTATATACAAACCGTATTGTCTATGGTTGCCATAGACAAAATGGCGCAAACGCTTGTGAATAAACAAGGGAAATTTAGAATGAAGCTATTCAAGAGTTTGAATAATGATGTGAGTTTATTAAACGAAATAAAAGTAAACTAAGGCATGGGATATAAAGTACTCATCATCACTGACCACAGTAAGCACTCTTCTGAGAATTCCTTGTATGACCTATCTGTCAAAATGCTGCTGCATGACAAGACGGATAGTATAGATATTACCAGCAGAGGAAACATTCGAAATAACAACTTCTTTTCTTGTCAGCCGCAGTCAAAATTGTGGGGCACAAGAATAGATAAAACATTTGCTTTCGATAGCCAAAATCATCCCTTACTACATAATCTCGAAGAAGTAGCTCTTGGCACTTATGACTTGGTATGGTTACGATTGCCTCCGCCACTAAGTCAAGCATTGTTGGATTATCTCCACGATGTTTTCTCAAAGGCTGTAGTAATCAACAATCCAAAATCTATACATCAAACTGGTAGCAAAAAGTTTCTGCTCAATTTTCAGGAAGTTTGCCCTCCCATGAAGGTATGTACTTCCACAGAAGAAATTGATGCCTTTCGAAAGCAATTTCCAGTGGTACTAAAACCCTATCGTGAGTATGGGGGTCGAGGGATTCTTAAGATTGAAAATGACACCGTCTTTGAGGGTAAAACATCAATTACTTTTGATGAATTTAAAAAAAGATACGAGCAAAATCCTATTGAATATCTAGGCGTGAAGTACCTCAAAAATGTTCATCAAGGAGATAAAAGGATCATTGTAGTCAATGGACAAATTCTTGGAGCTTCTTTGCGCTTACCTGCAGAAGACTCATGGCTATGTAATGTATCTATGGGAGGCAGTTCAAATCATGCAGAAGTTGAACCAGAGGAAGAGTTAATTGTACAACTAGTAAATCCTTTACTATCTAAACTGGGCATAGTCATGTACGGAATTGACACCTTGGTAGATGACAATGGAAAAAGAATATTATCAGAAATTAATACAACTAGCATAGGCGGCTTGCCTCAGATAGCCGCGATGCAAAAGCAGCCGCTTGTAGAAAAAGCAATAGATTTGATTTGGAAGTTTTACGAAGAAAAATAGGACAATGAAAAAAGAAATAAAAGTTATAAATGAATTGATACTGGAGGATGTACCACGCAATTCCATCAGTAGATATTGGTTAGAATTGGTAGAAGACGGCATGGGTGTTCCTATCAAAATTCCTGTAATCGTTGCTAAGGGCGATAAAGTCGGAAAGGTAGTGGGTATGACGGCAGCTGTGCATGGGAATGAACTAAATGGCATCCCTGTTATACAGAGATTATTTAAAGAGATAGATATCGCTGAACTACAAGGAACTATAGTTGGGATTCCAGTGCTAAATACACCTTCTTATTTAAGAAAGAAAAGACGATTTTTAGATGGTGTTGATTTGAACCATATCATGCCAGGTAAAGAGAATGGAACGGTAAGCCAGGTCTACGCTTGGCGGATAGTCAACAATGTCATTAAGCATTTTGATTATCTATTAGACTTACATACCGCAAGTAATGGCAGGGTCAACTCTTACTATATTCGAGCTGATATGGATGACAAAGTGGTAGAGAAAATGGCACTCTTGCAAAATGCGCAAATCATCGTACACAATCCTCCTAGTGATGGCACCCTAAGAGGTACTGCTGATGAATTAGGTATCCCAGCCATCACCTTAGAGGTAGGAAACCCTAATCTCTTTCAAAAAGGTATGATCCGAGATGGTCTGACGGGTATTCACAATTTGTTGGGGCATTTCTGTATTACAGAATGTGAAGTAGAAGAAATTTCAGATGATACTGTTATTTGTGAAAAATCTTATTGGATCTATTGTGATAAAGGGGGACTACTTACTGTCCACCCTAAGGAAACTGATATTGTAGAAAAAGGACAAGTTATTGCCACACTAAGAAATATTTTTGGTGATGTACTCAAGGAATATATTGCCCCCGAAAAGGGAATCGTCATCGGAAAAAGTGTAAGCCCAGTAAACCAAGCTGGGGGTAGGATTTTGCATTTAGGTATAATGAAATAGCATAAGGGATCGGAGTGATGCGACCGTAGGAAGCAGTCCGCGCAGGGCATGGTGGGTAGGCAGGGACCTGGTCACGCAGAGCCCGACCCCGCTATACGACACACCGAATCCTTTCGGTGTATCGTATAGCGGGGATATGCCCAAATAGGGATATTCAGAAGTAAGAGAAGAACCCCGGTAGAGCTTGCCCCGATTTTTTCGGGGGGTGATAATACTATAGCCCAGGGTGGCAACCCTGGGAATTAACGAGGCAAGAACCAATTTGGCGTGATTTTCTTTTAAAAATCATGACAAATTGAGTCAAAGAATCACCCTGTTTTTAAAGCAATAATATTAAAATGGGCCTAATCATTTAGAGATTTTAAGATGTAAAAAATTTATTCTCAGCGAAATATGATATTTCTGAACATCCCCAAATAATGCTCTTAATGCACAATCAACTTTT
>CAKZVJ010000269.1 GCA_937923345.1 uncultured Saprospiraceae bacterium | reverse complement strand
GGCACATTTTCTGTCCAATCTCCAAAGGGATTCTCTGTAAATAATGCAGCATCAGGAGTGTCAAGATCTCCTTCGACAAAAAGAATCATCAGCTCGTCGGTTCCCTCTGGTCCATACGTTTTATAAAGGTTTGCTAATTTTTCTTGCTTATGGTTGGTCCAGCAGCCCGTACACCAAGTAGCGAATACATCTACGATAACCACTTTTTCTTCATTCAAATAAGAATACAGATTATGGGAATTACCATTGATATCCTGTGCTACAAAATTAGGAACCATTTGAGAATGTGAGCTTATGCAGAAAAGCAAAAAAGAAAAACAAATAAAAAAGTGCTTTATCATATCAATGATAGAAATAGTGTTTCTAAATTCTGGGTAAATGAGCAATTATCTATTCAATACGATGTCTCCCTTAAACATTTCAATATTACCATCTGCAAATTCGACTTGAGATACATATACATATACACCTGCATTAGCCTCCTCTTGTCTGAAGGTGCCATCCCAACCTACGGCTTCATTATTGACAGAAAAATTTTGCCTACTGAAAACGTGGTTGCCCCATCTATCATAGATATCAAGGCTCAGCACTTGAGAAACATTTGAAGTGCCATGCACATGATAAAAATCGTTGATTCCATCACCGTTTGGCGAGAATGCGTTTGGAAAGTATACGTCATAAAAAGCCTCTACTTGTATAGTGACATTGTCTACTCTTTCACAACCAGCCACATCCTCCGCTATCAGGGTGTAGGTAGTTGTCTCCGTTGGCTTAACCAATTGAAACAAACAAGTATCACATATGGCAGTTAGACTATCAGAGCTCACCCAAGTGAAACCTAGCAGATTTTCCAAGCTCGTGAATTCTACTCGAATAGGTGTTTGTTCTCCTAGTCTAATGGTCTTATCCCCTTGTGCATCTGCATTGATCAAGGCAGGCAATACGTTTAGCTCTAGTGTGACTATACTGTCGCAGTTTAAGGTGGTACTAAAAATCTCTGTATAGATCCCAGATTGGTTTAGTACCTGTGTGCCTAGGATAAATACTTCCTGTTCGCAGATGGTTTCTTCGATGAAGGTTTCTGCAGTAGGATTTATATTTACTACGGTAATGACGGTGCTGTCGCAATTCTCAGAGGTTGTGAAAAGTTCGGAATAAACTCCATCACCAATCCTATCTTCTTCATTTAATGGCAAGGGCTCATTGTCACACAGCGTAATTGCCTGTTCTGAAAGAATTACTGGAATCTGAAAAACATAAGGATCTGATAATACACATTCTCCATCGTCTTCGATAATCATCAACTGATAGGTAGCCTCATCTATTTGCTCATTTGGGATAGCATATGACGCATTGGTTTCTCCAATAATAGCGACACCATCTTTATACCATTGGTATGTGTCACCCGGTTCTGTAGCAATGTCCAACATTACATTTTGCATGCAAGGATGGCCAGTAATATTTGGTGGCTCACCGAACTCGACTGTTTTTTGTAAAATTAAATTATCAAAAAAATAATAATGATCGAATGGGTTAGCATCACAATTAGCCCCAATCACAATAACATCAAGAGACGCAGTAGGTCTAAAAGTAATCGTAGTGTTGACCCATTCTGAAGAACCAGAAACATTTGATGATCCGAGCAGTTCGTATCCTGGCACATTTAATGGGCAGCCTATGTTTGGATTGTTGTTTCCGAATGGAAGGATACCATTTGTCTGACAACCATTCGCTCCAAAGACAGTCAATTCGAAAGGCGGTGAATCTGCAGCGTTCATAAAGCCTACCCACATATTGAGGGTGTATAGTACGCCTTCTTCTAGGGGTTCCGATAAACAGGCTCCAGTATATTCTTTAAAATTTGGGCTCCCAGGCTTACCATTTCTGAACCCTATGCAACCGGTTCCATCAGGCATCGGAAGAGGCACCGGGTCATCAAAAACGGGATGAGATAAAAAATTCCCACAAGTATTCATATAGTCTGTAGTGGCTGCACTCGCTTGTTGCCATGGGATGGCTAACTCTAATTGATTTTCGCCACTTGGGCAACCGGAACGCTCTTCAAAAGAGGGATTAGGAATTAAAGAAGTAGGTAGTTCTACAGGGCAATCACAATCATTATCATTGATGTCTATAAGGCCATCTCCATCGTCGTCAAGGCCATTATCACATATTTCAACACTTTGAGCTAGCATAGTACCTGTCCCGACAAAGAATGCAGTGCAGAAAAAGGTGATAAAAGTGAAATATTTTAGAAAAAGTCTTAACAAAATTTTATTTTTAAATGAAATTAAGATCATTAATTCGTAGAAATGGATTCTATCATTATTTGTCGTTCAAAGCTACGATGTTGTATCAACAATATATATAAAAATCGTACAATTAGAAATTATACTTAATTGTATGACAATCAACAAACAAAATGTACTTGAATAATGGGTGAAATGATTAAATCTTTTTGCAAAAACTGCAATTACAAGCAAGATAATCTTAGTATTGGATATGGCTTTGATTTTACAAGAGGCTCTATGATGCCCGCATTTTGCGAGGCTTGCAATAAAATACAACTAGCTGATATGGCTAAGGAAAATGTAATTTGCAAAATTCATAAAACACCCATTCAATTTTATCATGAGGATGAGTCTTTAGCAATTGATGCTAATCCTGATCAAAATCAAGCGGTCGTAGAATGGGAAGGTGCTTATATCCTAAAGGCCAAGTACAAATGCCCTCAATGCAAAGAGCACTCGTTGAAATTCACCAACAAGGGGATCAATTGGGACTAAATCAGGTTGAGTAAATTTAGATTTTAACCTTGGAGAATCGACCGGTTCTCTTCAGTTGATTTGTAGCATTTCAAAACTAGCTTTTTCGGGATACGTCTTCACTGTCTTATCTGACTCCGCAACAATAAAATATCTCCCAATCTTTGCCTTGTCAATCTCAATGGAGTAGGTATTGTCTCCAGCAGTAGTGTCCCCATTTTCGCCTTTATCATTCATCTCTATTTTGAAGGTGCGCCCTACCTGTAATGATTTGTAGAACACATAGGCCTTTTCTGCACCATCTATCCGTGCCTGCACAAGTACTGTACTATCTGAAGTAGATCGATGCTGCACAGCGCTAAGCTTAGGATCTTCTTTTTGCATCAATGGATGTTCCATCAATTTCTTGGCTCTTGCCTCCATTAGCTCCGTAATTCCAATGATAGATTGCTTCCCAACGGGTACAGTCTCATTTAGGCTCTTTCTGAAAAGCTCATACGGATAGAGTCTTTGTTCATCTGATTTGACATAGTAATCTATACTAGATTGCACTTGCTGTGCTCTTGTTTTATACTTACCACTAGTGAACTGGTCCTGCACCATTGTTTTTATATGCGCTACGTACATCTTTCGGTACAAATCATTGGCCAGTAACTTACTGATCAATGGCCGCTTATCATTCTTATAATGGGTAAACAAACTCATATCCATGAGCTCTTCGTTACTCATGGGTTTATTAGAGGCTCCACTATATCTAAATCCTCCAAAGGCCATATTCATATCCCACATGATAGGATGAAAAATCCCCAGTGTATCTTGATAAAGATAATAATTGTGCGATAGTTTTCCTGTGTAACTATCCAGATTAACCAGAACATTATTGAATGCAAGCATCCATAAACACTCATCTACATCCAGCATCTCATCTATCTTGTCGGTTTTATTGTTGAGTTGATTAGTTAATGCAATAAGTGGTTTCCAGTTATTATCACGTTTCAGTTCATAGTTATTCTGGTAGCAAAGAGAGTCCTTCCCTTGATACATAAGAGAGGCAAAATCCCCAGGTAAACATTTACTAGACTTTCCTGAAGAATTTAAAGACTGCTTGATATCCAATGGATCACACTTTATCAACTCACCCTTTCGAGTGCCAAAGTGATGATCAAGAAAAGCCTTATCAACTGATTCCACACTGTTATACAATCCCATGTACACATCATTGACATATACCCTTGCATAATTACATTTGGATGCGTGAGCATAATTCCTTGCTATTTCATAAGCCAATGTTTCGCGTAGAAAACTTGGGTCTCTAAATACGTTGGATAATTTTATGGTGTTATACTTGCCTGGTAGTTTTTGCCCTTTGATTTTATGATTCAGTTTGATATTGAAAGGTAATTTTGTCTGACCACTATTATTTACACTGTAGTAAGAGCTATTTCCCTTATATCTAACGCCAACACTATCATATTTAATACCGTTGACATTAATACTAGCAGTGACCCTCTTTTTTTGGCCTTGATCCTTCAGTTTGGCTAAAATATCTGCCCAGTTATCTTGTTCAAAATTGATACGGATCTCTTTTACAGCGTGTAAATCATAGAAATCTTGGGCTTCTAGACCGGTCGGAAGAATTTGCAGAAATGCTACTATACTCAAGCATATCAGTCTTTGAACAACAAAGCAAACAGTTTTATTCATATAGAATTAACGATTCAGGTCTTTAAGCGAAGTGCTTAGTTTTTCAACCATGTAATTAGAGGGATGAAAAGTAACGGCGCCTTTGTTCTCTGCCATAATGTAATATTCCAATTCTGTTTCGCCATTAGTAGGTTTTACCGTAGTACCAAAAACATTATTATTAGCAGCACCATCTTTATGCTTGCCATCGTCTAGCATCAAGGTTTTTTGGAAAGCACCTTTGTTTCCAAATCGGTATACGAGATAGACTTTCTTCGCAAATTTTTCGACGCGAGCAGTAATCGTAAAATCATTTATTTTTGACCCAACTGCGGCTCTGCTTTCTACCGTCACCTCACTTACCTCCACTGGCAAAATGGCTAAGGCAGGATGCTTCTTTAAATAAGAAGCTCTTTTTTCCATTAACTCACTTATCCCAGGTATCTTACTTTTCTGGCCGACAGTGGCAGTCAAACTCTTTTCATAGTCTGCACCTTTGTACAACCTGTTTTTATCCTCATACAAAGGAACATTAATTAATCGCTGCAATTCTTTAGCCCGTTCTAAATATTGACCTTTTCTAAAATTTTCATTCAATATGGTACGCACGTGAGAAAGATATATCATCTTGTTTGTCTCATCAGCAAGCAACTTTGAAATCAAAGGTTTGGTTGGGTTGTCTGCATGTAAAAGCGGATCTAAAGTCTGAAGGCCAGCTAAATCCAAATCTGATCCCTTCCCCGTATTTTTGTACGATCCAAAAGCTAAATTTAAATCCCAAATCACTGGATTAAACAATCCATTTTCATCTTTATACAAATAGTAGTTCTCTGAATGGTCGCCAGTGTAACTACTCAAATTTACCAGTACATTATTGAATGCTAACATCCATAGCGCCTGATCCACATTAAGCACGGAGGATATTTTATCAGGATTATTATTAAGTGTTTTCGTTAGATTTTGAAGATCGTCCCAACCGTAATCAGATTTCAGCTCGTAGTTGGAAAAATAGCAATTGAGATTCTCCTCGTACTCAAGATTTCCAAAGATGTCTTTTTTGCACCCTTTGACATCTTCTTTTTCTAAATCTGGATTCACCTCTATAAAAGTGTTATCACTAGAACCAAAGTTCTCTTCCAAGAAGCCATGGCTAACGCTTTCAACGTTAACATAAAGACCATAGTAATCATTATTGATGTACACTTTAACGTAGTTAGCCTTCGGCGCTGGCATATATTTTCTTGCTATTTCAAAACCTAGTACTTCTCTTACCATACTTGGATCTCTCAGTGCATTAGACAACTTTATTGTTTTATAGCCTTGATGATTTTGACTACGGTCAATAAAATTCAGTTTTACGGTAAGTGAATTTCTCTTTCCTCCAGTAGTGAAGGACTTTCGGCCTCGGTACCTAAGCCCAACATTTTTGTAGTCTTGCCCATCGATTTTTGCCTGGGCTAGCATAAGATTATTCCCATATACCCGCAGAGAGTCCAACTCTTCAGGCCAGTTTTCAGCCTTTATAGTAAGCCTTAATTCAGCGATTCGGTCAGTATCATAAAAGCCAGCAGAATCCTGCCCAAATAAGTAATTAGCGGAGATTACTATACTGCTTAGTAAGAGTAATAAAATTAATCGTTTTGTGAATGAACCCATAGTCGTATGCATATATCCAAAGCTAATAAATAAGGTAAATATTCTTAAGTAAATTGGGTTTAATTAAAGAAAAATAACAACTATCCTAAAATATCCCTGATATGCAAGCTGATATTTATCAACATTACAGCAATCAATGCCAAAGAACCATATCGAATCAGGTTTTTATTTTCTTTCAGAAATGATGCTCCTTGCTTTGTTTTTATAATGCCTCTAGAAAAAAGGTACAGATAAATCCCAGCTAGTAAAAACAATATTTCAAAAAGTAATCCCAAATATGTTGTCATCTATGCATTTGTTTATCTTCAAAAAATCCTGTTTTTGTATTCTTTTTGACTTTATCCCAGTCAAAGTACCTTCCATTCATACACACATATACACCTGGATCCAATACCTGCGCAAACGCCAAGGATGAACCTAAATTAAAAAAACCATCAGAAGACGTACCAAATGCGTACGGAATCATAGCTCCAGTGAGCACTATAGTCTTGTTTGCTATATCCGATTTTGCTAGACAAGCGGCTGTTTCTGCGATAGTATCAGTACCATGCGTAATGATGATCTTACTGTGTTTAGATCGCTTACAATTATGCGCGATCATATCTCTATCCTCGTCCGTCATCTCTAGACTATCGACCATCATCAAAGTCCGCACTTCGATATCAAGCGTACATCGACCCCGCTCAAACATACCTCTTAGATGCGTCTCCTTGAAATATAATTCACCAGTAATAAAATTGTACTCTTTGTCGAAAGTACCACCAGTGACAAAAACTTGTACCATTGCGTATATTTTAAAACTTCCCTCTCAATACCCCACTCTGGCGAAGATACCATATCCCAACAAAAATGAGAACTACCAATAAAATTAATAGTCCGACTTTTATCCAACTTGTAGGTTTTTGACCATAGACGCGGCCTGTTTGACCATTTATCAAAAATCGATAAATTTTATCCTGATAGGTATAGGAGCATATCCAAAATGGTAAGACGATATGCTTATAGGTTTGGGCTGTTTTTTTACTCGATACATGAAGGTTTCTCTGGGTATCTCCCCCTAGTTGCGCGGAGCACATGTTGCGTAGGCGATGATCCATCAATTGCTCGGCAATTGTATACCCCTCATCCAGTTCTATTTGGTAGATCTCAGACTCCCAGCCCATGATGAGCTTAGGGTCGTAGTTGACGACCTCGTCCAATCTAAAGGGCATTTTATTGACTTCTTTTTGCTCCAATTCTCCAGAGGCAACCACCAATACATCATCAAAAAAATGACTCAATCTTCCAGATTTGCTTTGCCACCTTATCTGAGGTACTCTTTGATTGCCCATCCTTACATTGCGCCCCATTTGCATGGGCCGTCCAAGCGCTGCACCTCTAGGCATTGCTGACGAGTGCCCTTGTCCTTGAGTATAATACCCAGCTTGCCCTTGCCAGGTAGATTCCGTCTTGGCATCATAGGTCCAAAAAGGAATATACATGCCATGAAGCCCCTCTACTCTACTCAGCTTTTTAAGTTTATTGGGATGAAATGCGCCTTGCTTTATCCATCTATTGAATTTTGTAGTCGCCTCTTCTCTAGAAATATAGAAAGGAATGATCCCAACTGGCTTGATATATTGATGCTTGAAAGCATCGACATTCACATTATTGGAACCACAAAAACCACAAGTGATATTCATCTGATCACTTTGCACCATAAACTTGGCGCCGCAATTTTTACAATCAAATACTTTCTTATTGACTTCCTCTGGGGTGAAGTTTCTAGCGGCAGAAAGATCTTGGCCCAAGGCCGTTTCGATTACCTTATCATTGGCGGTGTTGACCTCTTCTCCATATCCGCAATGGCTGCATGAAATCTGTTTTTTCTCAGCAGAATAGTGAAGTTGATTCCCACAAGAAGGGCATGGCAGATGCAACGCATTTTCTATATTCTCACCTTCATAATATTCTTGCATACCTTGCCTATCCTATTGGTTATCCGAGCATTAGACACCACTTTACAGCCGTGCTAAAAGCTCCTTTTTCTTCTCATCAAATTCTTTCTTGGTCAAGATACCGTTCTTTTGCAATTCTCCCAACTCTTTGAGCATCGTCATGATCTCCTCTTTCGTCTGAGCTTTTTCAGTAGGTTGATTGTTTTGATTTTGTTGATTCATCATCATGTTGGCCATACCCATGCCCATACCCATTCCGATGCCTTCGCCAGCCCCACCACCAGGGTTATCAGCCGCTTTTTCTATTGCTTGCGCTTGTTGAAATTGTTGGAACTTATTCATGTCATCGACCATATTCATGTTGGTCATCTTATCATAAAAGTCCAATACTTCTTGCGGCAGGGAGGTACTCGCTATTTGAAACTTAACCAACTCTAGACCAAATGGATCAAACTCCTTCTGCAAGATAGGCACTATCTTCTCTCCAAGTTCTGTATAGTTAGCTGCCATATCCAAGACAGATATTTTAGCTTCTGCTAAGGCCTCAGCAAAATGTTGAGATACAATATTACGCAATGACTCTTCTAGTCCAGATATCTTCACTACTGAGTTGGTCCCGGCATAATTGCCCATAAATTTGCTGATATCACTTACGCGTACAAAATAGGTTCCGTGCGCCTTGATTCTTACCTGCTTAAATTCAGGATCACGCATCAAAATCGGATTAGGCGTCCCCCATTTGAGATTGGTGAAGGTCTTTAAACTTATGAAATAAACGTCCGCAAGGAATGGTGATTTAAAGCCCTTATCCCAGTTTCTTAAGGTCGTTGTCACGGGTAGATTCTGTGTAATCAATTCGAAACGACCCGGTTCAAATACATCCGCTATCCTTCCTTCATCCAAAAAAACAGCAGTTTGCGATTCACGCACCGTTAGTTGAGCACCATACTTTATGTTCATATCCTTGTCAGGAAATTTCCACAGCACTGTATTATTGTCTTTCTCCACCCAATCAATTACCTCTACAAACTCATTTTTGATAAAATCAAATAAACCCATTTTCTATATTTTGTGAACGTTAATTTACTAAGTCGATGAAAGATAACATAATTTGAGTTTCAAACTGAATTCTTTCTACCAACTCCTTCCTTCTGTATATTAAGACGCTACTTTTGTACAAAAGTATCTACCATTTTGGCGCAATTTACCATCTCCAAGAGTAGTTATACAGAGGTATACGGGATTCTAGGCTGCACAGATTTACACATTAAAGATTATTTATATATATTTACACTCCTTGAGTCACTCAGGCAATTAGCAGATTGCATAGGATCGAGTATTTTTAGAGTAGGCTCAGCATTTATTGATAATCACTTGTTTAGCAGATGAGTATACGCATTTTGGTTTTGAGCACCTTATGGTGCCTGATATTGCCTTCTATTGTGAAGGCCTCTATCCCTTATTTCCATCGGGTACAAGCACAGAACGGAGACTCTGCTCAAGGCATCCTCAAAAGATATCACCTGCAAGATCAATCTTGCAACTTTTCTCAATTTATCAAAATCAACAATCTTAGTGATAAAGCGCCTATCACAGCTGGCAAAGACTATTTCATCCCGGTCTACATATATGAGTACAATGGCAAGAGTATTCGATCCAGCATTGGTGTTGACAACTGGGACAAAGCACTTCGCATCAAGTCATACAATGAGATCCTACTTTCTGAAGGCCTTCGTAGTAGTGATATTGTCAACAGCAAACTAGTCTGGGTCCCATACCACGAGCTCAATTGCCTAGGCACAAAATCCAACATCGACGAACAAGTCGTACTCAGCAAATCGATCGAGACGAGCAAAAAGAATAAAAGCAATGTAGTCTTCGCGAGTAAAGGCGTCAATGGAAAAGAAACAGGTACTTCCTCAGGGCGCAAGTTTGCCATCTTTGGTAGCCGATACGAAAACGTACCCCTCAAAAGTTCTGCCCTAGCAGGCAAAGTATTTTATTTAGTAGGAGGACACGGAGGTCCTGATCCGGGAGCCATGGGTAAGAACAGCGGCCACACCATTTGCGAAGACGAATACGCCTATGATGTGACCTTACGCTTAGCCAGATTACTTTTGCAGCACGGTGCTACAGCATACATGGTGACACGCGATGACAACGATGGTATTCGCGATGATACCTTTTTAGACTGCGATAGTGACGAGCGATATTGGGGCTCCCGCACGACCATGCCATTGAAGCAGATTGCAAGACTCCGGCATCGCTCGGCGGTAGTCAATGCACTCTATGATAAGCATCGCAAACAAGGCGTCAATGACCAATTTCTTGTAGCGATCCACATAGATAGTCGCAGCAAAGCCGCACAGACTGACCTCTTCTTTTACCACTATCCTGGTAGCAGCAAAGGAAAACAATTGGCTCAGTCCCTCCATAGTTCTATCAAAGATCAATATGCCACACACCAACCAGGCCGCACCTACACTGGTACCGTTTCCGAGCGCAACCTACACATGTTACGAGAAACCAAGTCCAGCAACGTATACATAGAATTGGGTAATTTAAACCATCCCACAGATCAAAAGAGAATTTTAGAATCTGACAATAGACAAACCCTAGCAGAATGGCTATGCCAAGGTTTTCTAGAAGCCAATCGCTAAGCACAATACCCCCTTACACTATTTACTACAACACTATATTTTTCATTTTTCAACCTTGGGGTCTTCCCCGATAACATACCAAAGCCGAAAATGGCTAAGGTATGTTATCGCGGTCGCTATGCTACGTAGCTCGCAGGTCTGCTCGGCCCTGTCGGTCTTCGGCCAGAGGCCTCACTACTTCGCAGCGCTAGCCCGTTTTAGGGGGCTAGGTCTCTAGCGGTCTAGGTCTCTAGGTGTCTAGGTGTCTAGGGATCTAGGTGTCTAGGTGTCTAGGTTTCTAGGGATCTAGGGATCTAGGGCATAACTACTAGTAAGCTATATGCCTTTCTCCCACTTTTACACTTTGAATTTACATTTGCTTTCTGGTTTAACATTTGCTTTTCCTAGTTGCCTTGCACAAGAGCGCACGGCTTCGGATTCTTCGGTGCTTCCTTTTTACCTCACCATAAAACAAGAATACTTTTAGCTTCTCTCACTTTTACATTCTACATTTAAAATTCTGCGGTTTTACATTTATTAGGTTTCAGGCATCTAAAGGTCTATGAATCTAGTGGACTAGGTGTCTAGGTTCTATGTCTCTTGTGCCCTCATGATATAGCTTAGCTCTATAGGAACTTGTCCCGATTTTTATTGGGAGCGACATGTTCATAGCCCTGGGCGCCAGCCCAGGGAAAAATCAAAACCCAAATCCAATTTGGCGTGATTTTTCAGAAAAAATCATGACAAATTGCATACATACCTTACCCCATATAATAGACCCACAAACCACGGATCTTCTATTAAAAAATCTTGACAATTATGCTTAACTTAAATTTTCTTACCAAAGAAAGAAAAAACATATGTCCTCAAACACTAAAAAAAAATGGTACACCCGAATCCCCCATCCCGTGACCATGCTTTTTGGTATCATCATATTGGCAAGCCTACTTTCGCACCTCCTCCCAGCAGGAGAATATGCAAGACAACTGGTAGACGGTAGACAGCGCGTAGTCCCGGGAACCTTCGAATACATAGATGCTAGCCCCATCAGTTTTTTAGGGATATTTACCTCCATGGCCAAAGGCTTTGACGCCGCATCAGATATCATCTGGGTAGTCCTTACGAGCGGCATCATGTTCGGTATACTACAACATTCTAAAATGGTGGAAAATGCGGTGGGTACTATCGTGCGCGTGATCGGGATAAAACAAAAATACTTTATCGTGGTCCTCATGACCTTTCTATTCGGTATGCTAGGCATAGCCGTAGGATATGAAAACAATATCGCCATGATTCCCATCGGTGCGATGCTATCCCTAGCGATTGGCGGAGACTTGATACTCGCAGCAGGCATGTCAGTCGGGGCAGTCACAGTCGGCTTTGGACTCTCGCCCATCAATCCCTATACCGTGGGTACAGGCCATCAAATAGCAGAACTGCCGATGTTTTCTGGAGCGCTATTGAGAAGTATGGTTTGCTTCCTAGGACTTTCTCTCCTAGCGCTCTACAATGTCCGATACTTCCAAAAAATAAACAAAGACAAAAATGCAGGTCTAGGGCAAGGCTTAGACGAATCCGGATTTTCCTTGACACAATCCATAGACAAATATTCGATGGATCAAAAAAGTTGGTTAGTAGCTTTTCTTTTTGTGGCAGGCATGGCCATCATGCTTTATGGTATATTTCAGTGGAAATGGTACCTCAAAGAAATCGCTGCTATATTCACCATGATCAGCATAGCCTGCGGGATAGGCAGTAGAATGAAAGCAAGTCAAATCGGCGAGACCGCACTCAAATCAGTAGCCATGGTTGCCCCTGGTGCCTTCATGGTAGGATTCGCTACGACTATAAAAGTGATCTTAGAAGATGGACAGATAAGTGATACGATTGCTTTTCACCTATCAGAAGTTTTGGTCTCCCTACCCCTGTACGCCTCTGCCATCGTGATGTCCATATCCCAATGCGTGATGAACATAATGATCCCATCAGGTAGTGGCCAAGCACTCGCTACACTACCCGTGATGATCCCAGTGGGAGATATAGTAGGCTTGACCAGGCAAACCACGATACTAGCCTTTCAGATTGGAGATGGCGTCACCAACTTGGTCAACCCCACCCTTGGCGGTATGATTGCCATGTTAAGTTTATGCAGAGTACCCTTCGATAGATGGCTCAGATTTATTGGCCCTATTACACTCCTGATCTTATTGATGTGTTGGGTATTTTTAATCATCGCGGTAGCCACTGGTTGGGCGTAGATATTTTGTGAATTAACTTATTTTTAGGCCTATAAAATTATATGTAAAATTAAGAAATATGACAATTTGCTAGGTGATTATGATGTTCATTACCTATTGCGCTTTACAATTATGATTAGATACCTAAGAATGTTCTAAAAAAACAAAGATGGTACTACTCATCAATAATTAGAATGGAGTTACTAAACAGCTACCTCTTACTCTATACACATATAAAATACTATTTTAGCTACTTGAACAAACTAAACCAATAGCAAATGAAATCTGCAGAAATACTCGCCCATCTTGTATCTTTTCCAGTGCTGGGAGGAGAAAGCAATAGTAGCATTGCCACTTGGATAGAAAACTACTTGACAGAACATCAAGTCGAGTTTAAAAACGTCCCTAATGAGGATGGCACTAAACGATCCATACACTGCAGAATAGGTCCAGCAGTAGATGATGGCATTGTACTCTCTGGGCATACCGATGTAGTTCCTGTCGAGGGGCAAGATTGGAAAACGGATCCATTTACGCTAACGGATATAGGGGATGAAAATCTCTATGCCAGAGGATCCTGCGATATGAAAGGCTTCATTGCTTGTTGTTTAGCGGCTGTGCCAGCAATAAAAAAGGCTCCCTTAAAAAAACCTATATATTTTGCTTTTAGCTATGACGAAGAAGTGGGTTGCTTGGCAGGCCCTGCCCTAGCTGCAGATATCAATAATCACTATTCTGAAAGGCCCAAGTATGCCTTGATAGGTGAACCAAGTATGATGAAACCAATCATCGGTCAAAAAGGCATTTGCATTTTCAAAACTACACTCAATGGATCCGCTGGTCATAGTAGTAGAATCAAATCAGAAGTGAGTGCCATCAGTGAGGCAGCCAAACTCATTGTATGGTTAGAAAACAAAATGGATGCTTTGATACAAGCTGGAGACATTGATCATAGATTTCAGCCTGCGCATTCTACCATCCACTGCGGTGTATTTGACAAAAGTGGTATCGCCCCGAATGTGATCTCAGATAGCGCCAGCTTCATGTGGGATGTGCGCGTCATACCCAAAAATAAAGCGGTGGCCATCAAGGATGAATTTGTAGCCTATTGTGCAAGCGTCATTGAAAAGAACAGAGAGCGTTTTCCAGAATTTGACATACAAACAGAATACGCGCACAGTGATGTACCAGCTATGGATTGCCCTGAGGGTTCAGATATCATTCCGCTTATAAGGTCCTTAGTAGAAGACAAAGCATTGGGTACAGTATCTTATGCCGCAGAGGCGGGTCAGTTTGCGGAAGCTGGTTTTCAAACTATGATCTGTGGTCCAGGGGACATAGCGCAAGCGCATCGTGCCAATGAATTTGTTGCTAAGTTTCAGCTGGATGCCTGCGATCGTATGCTTATCAATCTCATCTCCACTTTAAGCAAATAATCAACAGGTTAAAATTTCTTTCTTTTTGTGCCAAGGGTAGAAGCGATATGAGCTGCTGCATATGTGCTACAGCATAAGGAGTGGAGACGGCTAGGCGAGGTACGAGCATAGACTAGCCACGACTATATGCTGTCCGCAGAGGCAGTAGGGAGTACTAGCGGATGACCTGGTCTCGTCGATTTATAGAACAGTCTTTACCCCTTCTTCACACTTGAAACCATGGATATTCGATAAGAATGGGGTGATTATCGACGAGAGGCACCCTAAAAAAACAAATCGTGGACTTATTCATGATAAATTTGCGTTATATTAGAAGAATGAACCATGTGCTCAAACGGTAAATCACCGCAAGGCGCATCGCTCAAAACCGCGTACTCATGACAGAGATGTATTCTATATTATTTTTGGTAGCGACGAGCTCGCTAGTGCTTTGGCAATATTTTTCGGGCAAGACCTTGGCTAAGATATTTGCACCCCTATTCTACATCGCTATCATAGGATTTGCTATCAGCTTCATCAGTCAACCTGTGACGATGGAAGTGAAGAGCTCAAAATTAATCTTCCAGTTGCTTTTTATGGGCTTTGTTTCCTTGCTCACCAAGCATCTAAAAGAAAAGCCATTGGTGCTACTATTCAGTCTAGCGATCACCGTTATTTTCACCATCCTGTTTGTGCAATGGGATTCAAAAAGAGAGAACCCGTTGGTACCATTGTCAGAACATGGAGAGCTCTTATTAGAACTTGAAGAAGGATATGACGCGAAAAAAGTATCTAACGAAATCGGTGTAGCTTTATCGAGATCCTTTTATCCTTTGAGTGGAGAGGTCACCAACTTGGACAACTACTATACGGTCGATGCGCCTCCTGATGCAAAGGAAATAATAGCGCTGAGAGATAGGCTAGAGGGTACGCGCGGCGTAAAATATGTGGAGTATAACGAAATCGTAAATATACCAGAGGAGGAGATGAATACGATAAGTCGATCTAATAAAAAATTAGGTGTAAATGATCCCGAGGTAGGACTACAGTGGGGTTTAGAAAAAATGGGTCTGGGTTCTTTTCATGAGTCACTGAAAAAATTAAAGCCTAGCAAAAAAGCTTTGATTGCGATTTTGGATACGGGTGTCGATGCTAAGCATGAGGACCTGAAAGGGAATTATAAAAGCTTGCAAAAGAAATATGATAAAGATACCAATAGACATGGCACGCACTGTGCTGGTGTAGCTGCTGCTGTAACCAATAATAAAAAAGGAATCGCTAGTCTTGCCCCAAGTGGTAAATTTGTAGAAGTGACTAGTGTAAAAGTGTTGGCTGGATTCGGTGGCGGTACGCAGCGGGGCATTATTGCAGGTATGATCGAAGCAGCCGATGCTGGCGCGGATGTGATATCGATGTCCTTAGGCGGCAAAACGAACGATAATGCAGTGAAGACTTATACTGATGCAGTAAAGTACTGTAATAAAAAAGGAGCCATCATAGTGGTCGCTGCCGGTAATAGTAACATCAACGCGAAGCTATTTGCACCGGCCAATACTCCTGGTGTAATCACTGTTGCGGCAGTGGATGAAAACTTGAAGAAAGCCAGCTTCTCTAACACGACTGATGATATCGAAATGGCCGTGTCGGCTCCCGGGGTGAATATCCACTCTACCCTACCCGGAGATAAATACGGAGCGCTGAGTGGAACTTCTATGTCGACACCTTATGTAGCCGGCCTTATAGGAATATTGAAGTCAATCAAACCTGATTTGACCACAAAGGAAGCATTCGAAATATTGAATGACAGTGGCCAAGCTACAAAAGATGCACAACAAATTGGGAGATTAATTCAACCTAAAAAAGCTATTGAATCTGTCAAAGCCAATTAGCGGACAATAGAATCTTTAGATATAGGGAGGTAAAAAGGGGTAAGGAAATTGAATCTTAGGTATTCAAGATAAGGCAAAGCTATATAAAACAGCCAATCTAAACAAGTAAATTCCCATTCAAACTGCGGAATAAAAAGTATTACAAGCTCTTATTATGTGTTAGGATTTAGTGGTCATATTTTTATAAATATCACTACTCGAAAAAAAATTACAATTTTAAAATCATAGGAGAATGATCGCTCCATTTTTTCTCTCTAGCTTCATGGATATAGTCGCACTCTTTTATTAGCGGCAGCAAATCTTTGTGGACATAGGTGTGATCATACCGGTACCCATTGCCTTGATGCGAATACCAAGAGTAGGATTCTACCTCACCATGCACATGCCGAAAAGCATCATGCATAGCTAGATCGTTTAATTTTTTGAGTTCATCAGTGTACCAAAAACTACTTCCATTCTGATCTATATAGTTGATCCCAGTATTGAAGTCTCCAGCGATGATAGATGGCTTTTTGTCTTGAACTTCTACATGTAACAGATCAAATAAACTGTGTTTCTTTTTGTGCGGAAGATAGACTCCAAAACATTTAAATGCCTCAAATTCTGCGCAAACAATAGAGTGATCAAAATCAATCTTTTTATCTCTGTAAATAGTAGAGCTACATGGTAACTGACTTGCTATCAAAACAGAATTTGTATCTGTTGCAGTGAGGCTAGTAAATTGAAAACTATATCCTTGTTCTAATAATTTGTTTCGTATAAAAATGCCGTTTTTATTATTTCTAAACTCAGAGAGAATAATAATTTGAGCAGTCTGTGTAGCCAAAAAATCGAGGATAGATTTCACTCTTGATCCACCTCCTTGCTGTATATTCCAACTCAATATTTTGAGCATCAGGCTGATTTCTTTTTGGATTCTTCTATTGATTTTTTGAGGGCATCCATGATGTCAACCACTGGTTTGTCATTCTCCTCTTGATCAATATTTACGACCTCTTTGCCTTCGATTTTCTTTTCCACTAAGTCCATGAGTGCATCTCTGTATCGATCTTCAAAATCAATCTTATCAAAGGTGGTAGATAAGGTTTCTACAAGCTGCTTGGCTAAGGCAAGTTGCGCTTCGTCTGGATCTTCCAGCTTCTCTGTATCAGGCACATTGTCAATATTTCTGATCTCATAAGGGAACCTTAGCTTGTACATGATCAATGCATTTTCGTGCGGGGTAATCATGACGACGTCTTCTCTATCTCTAAGGATGATTCTTCCGATTCCAGCTTTGCCTGAATCTCTAAGTGTTTTGCATAATAGCGAAAAAGTTTTCTTCGCGATATCGCCCTCTGGTCCTACGAAATAAACATTTTCATATCGGCTAGGATGTACTTCCTTTTGATCTACAAAGGCCTCAATATCTATGGCTCTAGTACTTTTGAGTTTAACGCTTTGCAACTCATCTCCCTTGAAAACGGCGTAGGTATCTGGCTCATATTCGAAGCCCTTTACGATATCACTTGAGCTAACTGTTTTATCGCAAGACTTGCAATACTTCTTATAGCCTATTGGGCCATTATCCTCAGCATGGAGTTGTCTAAATGAGATATTTCCTTTGGTCTCTACAGCGTTAAAAATTTGTATCGGTATGGTAACCAACGAAAATCTGATGTGACCTTTCCAAACTGAGCGCATACTTCTTGTTTAATTGTGTGATGTAATAAGCAGCGGTAAAGATAGAAAATGGTTTAAAATACCATGTTTTGGGTAGACTAAATCTCTGACTAAGGGGCGATTATATTGTATATTTGGCATATACCTATGTTTTCCTACCTAATCGATTACTTAAGTGATATTTTTTAAGGTTGATACAACCTGCTAAAACTGATAAAAATAGCTAAGTAATGAAAGATATATTTAACCTAGGCGGACCTACTGCAACTGGTGGACCATTCATAAGCGAAATTCATTATGATAATACTGGAGCGGACGTAGGAGAGTTTGTTGAGATCTGCATTCCACCAGGTACCTCTGTAGCAGGTTTCCAGTTAGTCTTATATAACGGGTCAAATGGTACTACCTATAACACAACCACTCTAACGGATCCAGATCCAGTGGCTTGCCCGCCTGCAAGTGATGGAAATACATACCTTGTTGTCACTCCTAGTGCTTCCATACAAAATGGAGCGCCCGATGGCTTGGCCCTAGTTAATTCTTCAGGTGCAGTATGTGAGTTTTTATCTTATGAAGGAACCATTACTGCCACCAATGGACCTGCAAACGGAATGACAAGTACGGATATAGGTGTATCTGAAAGTAGTGGAACAGCGATTGGAGAATCTCTTCAACTTGACCCCGCAACAGGATTATGGCAGACACCTATGGCAGAAACGCCAAAAAATGTAAACATCTGTTTCTACAGTGGTACAAGAATCCAGACTTTATCAGGCTATAAAAAAATAGAAACGCTCAAAGTAGGAGATATCGTAGCTACAGCCTCTGGAAAGAGCATGCCTATAAAATGGGTGGGCGTACAATCCGTAATCCTAAACAGCGATAGAGATATTTTAAAATCCAATCCTGTACTTATCCAACAAAATGCACTTGGTGAGGGTGTTCCCTCTGCAAACCTGAGAGTATCTCCAAATCACGCCATCTATGTAGATGGATTATTGATCAATGCGGGTGCCTTGGTGAATGGAGTAAACATTATCCAAGAAAGTCCAATTGAAGATTTTAAATATTATCATATAGAGCTAGATTCTCACGAGCTTGTCATAGCTGAAAATACTAGTGCAGAAAGTTATCTTCCTCAAAAGGAAAATAGAGATGACTTTGACAATGCAGCTGAGTTTGATCTGCAATATCCCGAGGGCAGAAAACTAATACTCTGGCCGCTGGATTATCCAAGAATCAGCTCACAAGCCAAAGTGCCTGACTACATCAAGGATAAGATATTGAGAAAAGAAGAAATTAGAAAAATTGCATAATGAAAAGCCAGGCCTACAAGGTCTGGCTTTTTTGTTTCACTGCTATAGCTATGACTGAGTCCGAATTGATACAACATCTAGACCAACTGCCTGCAAAGGATAAGGAGCAGTACATCCTGTCAACGATACAGTCAAATCCTTCTTACTATAGATTCAAAAATCGATTGGCTAATTTATATATTAGCAACAACCAAATATACAAAGCAGAAGCAATCCTAACAAAGGAATTATCTCGGGAATATAATGTGCACCTCCAAATTACTTTGGCCCACTTAGAATTAAAATGCAATAGCCTAGACAAGGCGAAAAAAACAATTGCATTACTTCAGAAAAACAATCCCAGATCTCCTCATACTCATATCGTAGTTGGTAGATTGAAAGTAAAAGAGTGTAAGGAATCCGAGGCTATCCAAGCATTTCGTAAAGCACATGAGCTCAATCCTAAAGTAGTCAAACCTGTGGTAGAACTTCAGTCAATATATCTCAAAACAGGTGACGTGGAAAAGGCAAAATCCATTATTCTAAGCGGCTTAAAACATAGACCCAAAAATCATAGCTATCTAAACTGCTTAGGCAAGATATGGCAACAATTAGGGGAAATTGAAAAAGCATACGATGCATTCGAACGCTCAAGACAATATGCAACAAATGAAACACAGGCCGGAAATGCTGCCATCCAGCTAGCCTTGTTAAGAATAAATCAATTTTCGGACAATGAGGTAATTCGAGAGTTGCATCACTTTATTTCGATTTATCCTTCCCATATTGGAATTAGATTAAACCTAATACGATTCCTTATTAATACCAAGTTCTATAAGGAAGCATTATTAGAAATAGACAATTTCCGAGAAATAGCTCCTGATGATATTAGAGCTGAAGTAAACAAAATAATTATCTATCAAAGGCAAGGTTTACTAGAAAAAGCAGAAGCACTTTGCGATGTAATTCTTGAGAAGAATCCCAAAAATCTAAATGGTCTTTTATTAAAGGCAGATCTATTGAGTCTTAGAGAACAAACTCAAGAAGCGTTTATTTTATTTAATAAGAGTATAGAATTACATCCCTCCTTCTCTTCGGCTTATGCTCGATTCGCACAATTTTTGTTTCAAGAAGGAGATGTGATGCAATCCTTAAAGACTCTAGAAAAAGGTATTTTAAAATCAAAAAAGATAGACAACCTAGTTCATAAATCTATTCAAATATTAGTGCACACTGGATCATATGAAAGGGCTATTTCTAAAATTAATGCCCAAAAGAACGGTCGTAGATTATTTGATCCAAAGATCAAATATTTAGAACTGCAACTGTATCAACGGAAAGGAAACTTTACAAAAGCAAAACAACTGGCTGACGCATTTTTGCAGGAATGTCAGGAAGGGTCAACTTGGGAAATAAATGTACTAAAATTTCTTTCTGAAACCGCCTTCATAGAATACGACTATCAGAAAGCTGAAGATATACTGAAAGATCTAGTGAACTCAGCAAAGGATGCCAACATGTTACGAAATAGACTGGCTCTGTTGTATGTACTGAAAGGAGATTTAGAGAATGCAAAAATGCAGTTAACAATTGCTACCCAAGAAATTGTTGAGAAAGAAACTTCTGGAAAGGTACTTATCCCCTTGACAGGACATACTGCAAAAGTGCTCAACGAATTGCTGATCAACCCAATCCTAAAAGAAAAAGCTATAGCAAGCTTTGCTTACAAAGGGAAAGAACGTCTGACCTACTTAGCGGATTTGAGTTTGGCACATTCAGACTATTTTGGATTTTCACTCTACCTGAGCAATGAGCTGAGGGCACAGTCTATTTTGAAAGACATAAAGGAGTCACTAAGAAAATCACCAAGCACAAACAAGATCCCCAAAAAAATCATTCAATATTGGGACAGTGGTACTCCCCCTACTTCTGTTCAACATATAATGCAATCATGGAAAGCGCTGAATCCTAATTTTGAATATCATTTATTTTCGAGAAAGTCAGCCTACGTTTTTTTGAAACAAGAACTTGGTTACGACGCCGCCAGTGCTTTTAAAAATTGTGAACATCCGGCCTTGCAGGCGGATTACTTTAGATTGGCTTACCTAAGTAAGGTAGGTGGATTTTATGCAGACGCAGATGATAAGTGCGTTAGCCCTTTAGATAAATTGGTAAGCAGTGGAGCGGAGCTGGTCTTAAAATTAGGCGACTTTGGGTGTATCTCCAATAATTTTATAGGCGCAGCTCCAGAAAACGAAATCATTCGTTATGCATTTGAAAAAGGGATTACCAATATGTTGACCTATTTCAATGAGGGGCCTTGGTTTAAATTAGGCCCTGGGCATCTTACAAAAAGTGTAACTTATTATTTATCAAAATATATACAAGAAAAAGATTTTACAAAATGGCCACGGATTTATACTCTAGACCAAATTGAGACCAGACAGCACCTCTCCCAGCACTTGTCGTTACCTTACAAATCAAGTAACAAAAGTTGGTTCACTGCAGAATATAAAAAAACGATCACTAAAACAAAGGCTAGTTAAACGCTCGGCCACATTTTCAAAAAGACGGGCTCCCGTAAGGTTTTATTATTGGTCAAAGAAGCATACTGAATCTCGCATAAATATTCAGCTTCCACCCAGGTTGTATTTTTCTCTTCTTCTATCTTATCCTCAATAGGTTTAGCAATTTCTTTTAAGGAACTAATGTGCTCAAAAATTTCTTTCATTTTCTGATGATCGAAGCCAGTGCCAACCTTCCCATAATACCTCCATGAATCTCCATCTGGAATAGCTAGATGAAGCGCGCCAAAGAGATTTGACCTATCCCCTTTTCCTTGGGTGTAGCCAATGATAGCACATTCTATAGTTTGCCTAAATTTTATCTTCTGCCATGCCGAAGATCGGTCCCCTAGCGTATAAGTTCCTTTCTTTTGCTTTGCCATAATGCCTTCGAGTTGCATTGCTTTGGCTGCGGCGTAAAGTTCTTCACCATTTTCAAATATTTTGCTTTCACGCACTAGATTACCCCACTTAATCAAAGGCTTCAAAAGGCTTCTTCTTCGTTCATAGGTAAGATTGGTTATTTGCACTCCATCTATATAAAGACAGTCAAATAAATATAAAAAGGCAGGTTTTGATTTTATAGCGCCGGAGATGTTTCCTACTCTATGCATGCGCGAAATGATATCAGCAAAGATGGGCCTACCCTGCTCATCTAAACAAACTAGTTCAGCGTCAAAAACGGCATGCTCTACATTACAAAAGGAATCGTCTTGAAATTCTGAAAACTTACTGGTTATATCTCTCCCTGAGCGACTTATTATTTTGACTTTTCCATTTTGAACATACACTAAAACTCGAATCCCATCCCACTTTATTTCATACAGATAATTGTCTTTTTGTTTAGGTAGTCCTTTTGAGACATCGGCAAGCATCGGCTTCAATTCTTTCTCATTGACTGAGCTTAAACTTACTTGATCTAAGTCCAGAAGCCATTGTTTTTCTTTGGTTCTATATAAATTGTACTTCGCTTGGACGTGCTTACCCTGAAGTTCAAACTTAAGATGTTTTTCAGATTGCTTTTCCCAGATGATTTTACCTGTGTCGAAGACCCACATCTCGCCTCCTCCATATTCTTCCTTCGGAATGCGCCCTTCAAAATTTATGTATTGGGCAGGATGATCTTCCGTTTGAATTGCTAATCTCTTTACTCCTTTTGTAATGGGTAATCCTTTTGGTATGGCCCATGATTTTAACACGCCACCTATGCCAAGCCTTAAGTCATAGTGTAAATTACTAGCATCATGCAATTGAATCACAAATCGATTATTTACCGATATATCTTGCCTTAGCTCTCCTTTGGTAGAACCTGGTTCGCTCGTCTTCGCAAAATCTCTTTTATTAGCATAAGCATCTAGCGCATCATCTACGACTATACTCTTTTTAGCAGTATGCAACTGATTTGCTACTGTAAAGAAATCTTGCCAACCTTCACCCTTGTTTTTCCAATAGGCTTTAGCAGTGTTCATATTGAAGTCTTGCGCAGATTTTGCAGCAAGAATTTCATCCCAAGGTAAAGGCATAGAAACGGGGGCTCCCGGTTTTCCTCTCAATGAATAGGGACAAATGGTGGTATTACCCGGATGGTTTCTATAGATGTCTAATAAAATCTTTCCTTTTCTCCTTTCCTTGTGTACATTTAGCGTGGCTATCTTATTGCTTTTGATAAAGTCCTTCATCATATTCTTTACTACCTCTTGGACTGCCTCATAAGTCCAAGTAGTTGTTAATGGTACTACAATATGAATTCCTTTTCCCCCACTTAATTTGGCAAAGCTTCGATAATCCAAATTATCTAAATACGTTTTCAACTTTTCAGCCATGGCTTGCACATCATCAAAACTCCAATCCTCCGGAGGATCTAAGTCAATCACAAATTTATCTGGATGCTGGATTTTGGACAAAGCGCTATTCATGGTATGTATCTCAAGGGCAGCAAGATTAGCCAACCAAATCAAATGCGCCGTGTTATTAGCAACCAGATAGGTATTGTCTTCATCCCAAGGAAGTTTGCTCCTATCCACCCATTCTGGTGTCCAAGAGGGCATATTTTTGGTGTAGAATGTCTTATTGCCAATGCCATCAGGAAAGCGAATCAGCGTCAAGGGCCTTCCGATCAAATGAGGAACCATCTTAGGTGCAACCTCCAGATAGTAAGAAATCACTTCCGCCTTAGTCAAGTTTGCCTCCTGATAGAGTAACTTATCCAGATTGGTCAACTTTACCTTTTGACCTTCTACTTCTGTATATACTTCTTTTTTAGACATTTAGTATGCTATAAGTCAGCAATCTGATGATTATCTGATGCAATATATTACATGTTGAATAGTTTTATATATGGCTGTGAGTTTTATATTTTGCATTCTATAAAGGAATCCCCCCATTGCGGATTCTTGACCGAGGCAAATTCCGCAACATAAGATTTTGCCCAAGCGTAACAAAACCTAAACGATTATAGGAAATATGAAAAAAATACTCCTCTACAGTAGTCTACTTCTAATCTTCGCATGTAGTTACACACAAAAGATAGCCAATGGTGATATGGCTTTCGAAAGAAAGCAATTTGCTGTGGCTGCTCGCATGCTCCCAGAAGAATATAATAAAGAAAAATCTCGAGTTAATAAAGGAAAAATAGCATATAAGCTAGGTAAGTCTTTTGAAAAGATGAATAAGAATGAAGAATCTATAGAATGGTTCAAAACAGCTTATGATAACAGCTATGGTATAGATGCCTTGAAGGATTATGCATTCGCCCTCAAAAGAGCAGGCAGGTACAAGGAAGCAAAACTCGCCTTTAAAGAATTAGGAATCGAAATTGGTTCTCCATATGAGTATAGGAAAGAAATCAGTGCCTGCGATATCGTTCAAGGTTGGATAGATAATAAAAGCTTAAATCCATACAAAGTGGTTGAATCTGGACTCAACTCCGCCAATGCAGACTATGCGCCCGTCATCATGCCAGATGGAAACGTACTTTTTACTTCAGATAGAAAACCTCGAGGAGAAGCAGCTACGTACAATTGGACAGGAAATAATTTTTCCAATCTTTGGGTATTTGATAAAAACAGTTTTGATGCTACCGAATTTAATGACCTTATTAATTCTGAGGGTAATGAAGGCACAGCTGCATTCAATAGCAACTACAACACAATTATTTTTAGTCGTTGCTACTCGCTAGATAAGGATGACAAATATTGTAAGCTAATGAGCAGCTCTCTAGAAAATGATGAATGGAGTGAACCACAAATGCTCAATTTCACCAAGCCGCTGATTAATTACGGTCACCCCTCATTCGGTAAGGATGACAACACCTTATACTTTTCTTCTAATGATCCAGATGGTTGGGGTGGGTATGATATATATCTGACGACTAAGACGGCTGAAGGCTGGTCAGAGCCAAAGTTATTGAGTCGTGCAATCAACACAGAGATGGATGAGAAGTTTCCTTACGCAGATGGGGACACCTTATATTTCGCTAGTAATGGACACACAGGGATGGGAGGACTGGATATCTTTAAAACATATATCCAGAATGGTAAACGATGGACCCCTGCCCAAAACATGCTTCCCCCTATCAATTCTTCAGCGGATGACTTTGGCTTTGTCATAGATTATATCACTCCCGTTCAAGCGCCAGATTTGCAGCATGGCTATTATACTAGCTCTAGAGAAGGTGGCAGTGGCTCAGACGATATCTATAAGTTTACGAAAATTGTAGTGCCTCCTAAAGAAGTGGTAGTCCTTGACACCACTGTAGCTGCTCCAAAACCAAAAGAAATCGTTTATAAAATGATTCTTAATGGTTACGTCGTAGAGAAAATCCTAAAAGATCCAAACAATCCGAATAGTGAATCTATTGGGAGGCGCCCTATACCAGGAGCACAAGTCGATATCAACGTAAATGGAAAGAGCATAGAAAAAGTAACAGTTGATGAATCCGGCTTTTTCACTATAGAACTAGACGATGAGACGGACTATTATTTCTTTGGCTCTAAAGATGGCTACCTCAATAATAGCAATCGATTTAGTAGTAAAGGCATCGGTAAAATACCTAGTAACCCCATACAAGAATTTGAAGTAGAAATCGTGCTAGATAAAATTTATACCAATAGAGAAATCGTCCTGGATAACATTTACTATGATTTGGACAAATGGGATATCCGTGCGGATGCGCAACCTACCTTGAATGAATTATACACTACGCTAAACCAAAATCCAAATATAAAAATTCAACTCAATTCACATACAGATTGTCAAGGCCAAGATCAATACAACCAAAACCTATCGCAAAAGCGTGCGCAGTCTGCTATTGAGTATCTTATCAAGCAAGGGATTGATGCTTCTAGGCTTTCAGCTGTAGGATATGGAGAAACTAAATTAGCGATCAATTGTGCTTGTAACAGCTGTACTGAAGATGAGCATCAAGCGAACAGAAGAACAACTTTTACGATTATTGAGAATTAAAGAATACGGAAAAAATAAAATCCAAGGGTGCTTGATCAAAATTGAGTGCCCTTTTTTTTGTCTCCATCTTCGCAGGGATGTTCAGAAATATCATATTTCATTGAGATTAAACTTTTTGCATCTTAAAATCTCTAAATGATTACGCACTTTTAAATATTATTACTTTAAAAACGGGGTGATTCTAAGACTCAATTTGTCATGATTTTTAAAAGACAATCGGCACAAGCTCTCCGGGGGTTCTTCTCTAACTTCTGAATATCACTATCTGTAGTCAACCTTCTGCCGACACTCACTTTTGCAAGGCTATGACTATTAGCTGCGCGGGCCTCTTCTTGGACTCGCTAGAAATATACAAATTACCTAAAGTATCAAAACTTATTCCTTCTGGCTGCTCAAATATATTCTTGTCGAGTTTTTCTAGATGGACTAATTTCTTTGTCTCTCTATCATACACCAATAGACATTTACTTTTTGAAGATAACACAAATATATCATTGGTAATTGGGTGAATCGCTAATCCTGAAGGGCCCAAGTGTAGATAGTCTAAATCTGGATTAACAATTTTTTTGAATTTCTTCTCCGCATCTTCTTCCGAAAAATGACTGACAATATAATCCATGATCTCTTCACGTTGGATAACTAAGAAAGGCGTTTTTGACATTTCATTGGAGTCTATATCAAAGCTAAAAAGGCATCTAGAATTTTTGCCTTCCTTTTCTGAAGGCTCCTTGCAGCTCACTAATAAAGCATTGGTGTAGGGATCATAGGTCAAGCCTTCGAGATTAAACTCTTTTCTCAACTCTCCTTTTATTTTTACTGGAGCAGATTTGTATTCATTTTTTTTGACCTTGTAAATAGTACCGGTACTTTTTAGCACAAAAACATAGTCTCCAACCGTCGTGACACCTTCATAGTCACCATCTTTATGAAACTTATCTTTGGAGAGGACAGTACCATTATCTTTATCGATAGTGTATATAACACCTTTTTCATCTTCAATCGCCAATAAAGTACCTACTTTTTCATCATAAGTAAGTCCTGATACTTCATCTAAGAGATCAGGTAGATCAAATCTTTTCAATTGAGAAAAATCATACGGAAAAGGAATGTCAATAGCAGCGGGCTTATCAACGAGCACAGCCTTACCTACCTTACAAGATGAGAGCATAGCAAAAGCCAAAATACTCCACAAAATATGCTTAAGATAATTCATCCATCCTTATTTTTATTCCGTAGTGAGGCGTCTTTGTGTATAATTCGCTTACCTCCTTGATCGCAGTTGGTCTTATAGCTGGTTCAATCTTGCTCAAAAACCAATATGCATCTGCCACAATTTGATTATTGTTGGATTCATTAATAATAGATTCATACGCAGCAGTAGCTTTGCGGATAATATTTTCTGCTGCCCACACGCGCGCTTGTCGTAGTATTAAACCATGCTCATCTTCTAGCTCTTCATGGTTTTTCAAAAAGTCTAGCTTTTCTTGAGCTTCTTTTATTTTGTCTTGTTCAAGATCAATATCTATCTGCCACAGATAAGCCTCTTCAGTCGAAGGAAAATACTTTATTTTATCCGCTAGGACTATGCATTTAGTAAATGACGCTTTTGCTTCATGAAGTTTGGATTCATAAAAATAAACTTGCCCTAAGGCTATATAGCCTTTTGTAATGCCTTTTTGATATTGTAGTTCCTCTGAAAATTTGAGTTGATCTGCAATATATTGCTTGGCATTATTAAATTCTCCCGTAGCCACCAACAGCTCACCTATCATGCCGTTTACAATAGCTATACCTCGCTTATCTCCTAACTCCTTACATAGTTTCAAATCGATGGTGTATAACTCGAGTGCTTTAGTGTAGTTACCTCTTTGTTGGTATATATTACCTAGACATCCTATGGCAATAGCTTCCATTTGCTTATTGCCTAGTTCATGGCTCAATTCATATCCTCTTTCATAGTGCGGCATCGCTTCGTCATGCTGATTCATAGCACTATATACAATACCTATGTTTGTGTTGAGGATAGCCATTCCATTTCTATCTCCTCTTTTTTCGCAAAGTACGAGTTGTTCTTTTTGGGCAGCGATGGCCTCAGGATATAAAGATTGGTTCATATAAGTTAAACCAAGATTGCTTACTATTTGGGTAACAGTGAAGGTATCTCTAAAATCTTTAGCTAATTTGATACTTTCCTCGAAGTAAGAACGAGCATTATCATAATCAGCTTGACGAAAATATAAGTCTCCAAGATTTCCATACACCTTAAACAAACCAATCTCATCATTAAAATCTTTGAAAATATTCAAAGAGGATTCCAACACAAATCGCGCTTCAATATAATTTCCTTTCAGAACAAGCAATTTACCCAATTGATTCTTAGTCCTTCCAATAAGGATATTATTTTTAGACTTTTCGGCACTGGTACTAGCCTGCCTTAGCAATTCTAGGCTCTTGTCCCATTGACCAATCAATTCTAGTATCTCTGCCTCCCGAATTAAAACCTTAGCAAATTCTTCTGGATCTCTATCCGTATCATAATATGCTTTCAGCTTTGCATAATACATTAGAGCGCGCTTATTCTGAAAGCTAGTTCTTGCGAAGTCAGCCGCTTTCTTCATATAGAAAATGGCTTTGCCATGTTTCTCAGCCTCTTCAAAATGAAACGCTAAATCTGCGTATCTATCTCCTAAGTTATGCTGATACAAGTGTTCGATGGCCTCCGCAATGTTCAAATGAAGATTACGAAGATTGCTTTTGAGTTGCATATTATATACTGCCTCTCTCAGTAAAGAGTGCTTGAATATATACTTTAGTTCATTGATGGCAGACCAAATCTGTCCTTTTTCTGCCGCTTTGATTTGCTCAATCAATGCTTTTTGAGGCGTATCTACTTCTTTAAAAACACCATTTACCTTCATCACTTCATCCAGTACCGGTATTTCAAATTCTCTACCGATCACTGCCGCAGTCTTAACCGTTTCTTTCACTTTTTCTGAGAGTCTATCTACTCGCGCCATCAGAATAGAATTGATCGAACTAGAGATATTAATATCTTCGTCCTTTATAAGCCATTCATCGCCTTCCCTATACACCAAGTTACTCTCGACAAGATACTCGAGGATCTGCTCTAGATAAAATGGATTACCATTGGTTGTCCGGGAAAGAAAAGTAAGAAAACGGCTACTAACACTGCCTTTCATTTTTTTTTCAGTAAACTGCTGAATAGATGCAGCATCTAGCTGGTTAAGATCTATATCCATTACATCAAATCCCTCCTTATACAAGAAGTCATTTGAAATGATGTCAGGCTTGGAGCCATCATCATTGTATCTAGAAGTGCAGATGATTGCGATGGGGGAGTCATCTACTTCTTCAACCAATTTTTCTAAAAATACCATAGTATCTTCATCAAACCAATGCAAATCTTCAAACTCTACTATTAGCTTTTCACTTTTACTAATCGTCTTGAATATAAATACAACAGATTGGATAATTGCATTGAATCTTGCTCGTCCATCCATCTCATCCCAGATAGAATCCTTCGTATCAAATCCTAAAAGCGAATGATAAACAGGTTTATACCGATTCAAACTTATCAAGCAGTCTTCCTGGTTTTTATTGCGCAAGCTGCGACAAAGCGAGTTCCATCTTTCTTCAAACTGCTCTTGATTTTCTACTACTGAATACTTGGGGTTTTGCTCAAAATAGTCTTTGAGGAAATAAATAATAGGGTTGAAGGGTTTTTTCAGTATTTGATCCGCTTGACAAGTATGCCAACGCACTTTCTTATTTTGTACGACTTGATTTTCTACCTCATACACCAACCGGCTTTTCCCCATGCCCGCCTCTCCATATACCTTTATAAATACTGGTTTAGATTGAAGGAGTGTATTATTGCGCAAAAAGTCTACTATTTCTTCTGTCTCTTCTTGTCTTCCAATAAAAAGACCATCAAACTCGACTTCTGTATTCGCTTTGGCTTCCAGAGTGTAGGTGCTGATTGCTTTTTCAAAACCTTTATAGTGTACCTCTCCTTTTTGCTGAAACACAAAGCCATCCTCATTGGCAATGGTATCTGACACAGATATCTGTCCCCAATCAGAATAAGCCATGAGTCTGGCAGCTAGATTGACATAGTTTCCCAAAGCAACGTATTGTTTTTTATACGCGCCGCCAAGCATCCCTGTGAATGCAGGTCCATTTGTAATTCCAATTTTTAATCGCAGAGAAGGAGAAACACTATTGGTTTGCTCTTTCTGCAATGCTAAAGCAAACTCAAGAGCTCGTTCAACATTATTTTCAAAAGCAACTGGAGCTCCAAATAGAATCACCAAGACCCCTCCTTTATCACTAAAGTCAATCTCTTTGAAATATCCAGAAAAACTAGCCGTCAAGGCGCGTACTTTGGCAAAAAATGGATTCGCACTTTCGTAGTCTTCCAGCCCAGTAAAGGAAATAAATACGGAAACCACCTCTCTAAATTCACCCTTGAGCGTATAGTCTATGACTTGCTGAGGGATAAAATCTGACAAAGCATCTAAATATTGACTCCGCTGAATAGCTGTAGTCTGTACGGGATGATCGAAAAAGCTGTGCTGTAGTCTTGCATAGCTCGTCCCTACAATTAACTCCACATGCTCAGAATCAGCGATGTGCAAATCCTTGTGCATGATGACCTCACCTCCCTTTGCTTGCTGCTGCGCTGCAGTAGCTAATTGTATCGCTTCGCCTCTAAAATAATAGGATTGCTCCTTTCCTTCATAACCACATATCCCCCAATCTACCTGCCCGTAGCCCAAACCTATTTTGATAGCAATGTCCTGGATATCGGCATCTTTCGTATTGGCAAAGTAGGTCTGTATAGCTGCCGTAAGCGCTAGGCATTTTTGAAAATTTTCTTCATTATGATCGCCCTCAAAAAATGCTAGAAACGCATCTCCTGCGAAATAAGGAATAAAGCCTTCATGCTCATAAACTTGATCTACTAATGGCCCAAACAGTTTATTAAGCGTATCTGAAAGCTGCTCAGCGCCTACCGTCCCTTGCGCCATCAGCTTAGTAGTCAATTTGGTAAATCCTACTATATCTATGAATAGGCAATACGCGTCAAAGCGTCCATGTCGCTGTGACTGGCTATTTTTATCTAAGACAAACTGTGGAATGAGTTCTATCAAGGTATTTGCGCGTATATCAACTGTCAAATATACGTTTTATTCTACATGCAAATCTAATTCCAGAGGGGAGTTATTATTCTATGTAAAGCGCTAGATTTAACCTGGAATTATGAATTTTATAGGGATTTGGCTATGATAATTATAAATGATAAATTATAAGTTATAAATGCTTTTTGAGACACATTCTTACTCAAATCTATATTTAAAGAGCAAAATCAAAGCTAGCTGCTTCCACCTAGTTGCTGCTTCCACCTCACATAGCGATAATAGTCAGTCCATACCATACTATAAATAATAAGATCCATGCTGGAATAGTTTTGTGGCCTCTTATCTTACGTATCCTAATATTTGCTGTAAAGCATGCCAACACACCTAATACAGCTGAAGTGTAAAATATATACCCGTAATTCATTCTAATCCCAGTGCTATGCACAATGTAATTATAGGTAAGTACCTTTATCAATATCGCTCCGAAAAACAATAGCCCAGACAGACTCGCTATTGATACTAGACTCCATGTTGGTAAACCTTGATTGAAGAAAGCAGGTGCAAAGTAAGCATTCAAAAAAAGGATGATCAAAAAGCCAATGGAAGAAAATCTGACTTCGATATCAAAGAAATAAAAAAGTCGATCTGGCAATGCTGCTCTGAAATACTCCGCCAAAAACAAATACAAAAAGGTGAGGATAAATAAGACCACTAGTTTACCTCGCCATCCTTTTGCCTGATTGACGGGTTCAATATTATCATCTAGTATTTCTGTATAATTTGATGACATTTTTTATCCATCTTAGCACCCTGTTTTAATTATGAATGATGAAGTATGAGTTATGAATGCTTCGATAGCGTATTCGATTAAGAATGCATAAAAAAGTACTTACACAAGCCCCTAACAAGAGAACAAACCCAATACAACCCAAAAAACCAACCTAGTTCCTAGTACCTAACTCCTAGCAGCCTCCTCAGCTGCCGTACTCTTCAAATACAACTCATCATACTGCTCATCATGAATAGCACTCGGCGCGTCGATCATCATATCGCGACCTTGATTGTTTTTAGGGAAGGCGATGAAATCACGGATAGAGTGCGTTCCGTTCATCACAGAACAGAGACGGTCAAATCCAAAGGCAATACCTCCATGTGGTGGTGCACCGTATTCAAAAGCACCCATCAAAAAGCCAAATTGCTCTTCTGCTTCTTCGTCTGTAAATCCTAATAGCTTGAAGTTTTTCGCCTGTAGCGCGCGGTCATGGATACGTATAGAACCACCACCAATCTCCACACCATTGATCACCAAATCGTAGGCATCCGCACGCAGCGCCTTCATCGTCTCGTGGTCACCATTGAGCATACGCTCGACGTCCGCCTTCTTAGGCGAAGTAAACGGGTGGTGCATCGCGTGAAATCGCTCTGACTCTTCATCCCACTCTAACAGTGGAAAATCTAGCACCCATAGCGGCTTGAATACGGTCTGATCACGCAGCTCTAGACGGTCACCCATCTCTAGACGCAGCTCATTGAGTTGCTTACGCGTCTTGTCTGTCTCTCCAGCTAAGATCAAAAGCAGGTCGCCTGGCTTCGCGCCAAATTTATCCAACCATACTTTTAACTGAGCCTCATCAAAAAACTTATCTACAGATGACTTCACGGAGCCATCCTCATTATACTTGACATTGATCATGCCCTTGGCACCGATCTGCGGACGTTGCATCCACTCTGTCAATTTCTTAATATCTTTATTGGAGTAATTAGCCGCCTGACCTGGCGCGCAAATACCTACCACGATTTCTGCCTGATCAAACACCACAAAACCCTTATCCTTCGCCTCCGCAGTGATATCCACAAACTCCATCCCGAAGCGAATATCTGGCTTATCCGAACCATATCTGCTCATCGCCTCATCATAGTCCATCCGCGGAAAGTCCTCCAGCGTGATATCTAGCATAGACTTATACAGATGCTTAGTCAGACCTTCAAAAGTGTTCAAAATGTCCTCCTGCGTCACGAATGCCATCTCGCAATCTATCTGCGTGAACTCCGGCTGACGATCTGCTCTCAAATCCTCATCTCTAAAACACTTCACGATCTGGAAGTACTTATCCATACCACCGACCATCAAGATTTGCTTAAACGTTTGCGGACTCTGCGGCAATGCATAAAACTGTCCTGGATTCATACGACTAGGCACTACAAAATCACGCGCCCCCTCCGGAGTCGACTTGATCAAGAAGGGCGTCTCTACCTCTACAAAGTCATCGCCGATCAGATGCTTTCTCGTCTCCAAGGCCAGCCTCGAACGAAACATCAATTTCTCCTTCACCGGATTTCTTCTGATGTCTAGGTAACGGTACTTCATCCGCAAGTCGTCCCCACCATCTGACTCGTCCTCTATCGTGAACGGCGGCACCTCCGACGCATTGAGCACCTCCATCTGGCTCACCTGTATCTCCACATCCCCCGTCGGGATCTTATCATTTTTGCTCGTACGCTCGATGACCTTCCCCGTCACCTTGATCACATACTCTCGCCCTACTGAGCGCGCCGTTTCCAGCAGCTCCTTAGAACTCACCTCCTCGTTAAACAACAACTGAGTCACGCCATACCGATCTCTCAGATCTATCCACATCATGAATCCCTTGTCCCTCACCGTCTGTACCCAGCCACTCAGCGTGACCTCTTGACCGACCTGATCCATTCTCATTGCACCACAATTATGCGTACGATACATATTTCTATAGTTTATTTGTGCCGCAAATTTACGACAGTTTGCCGTATTATACGTACGAATGGGCTCTTGAGTTTGCGTTTTTATGCCCTTTTGGAAAGCTATTTTTTGGCATTTTTTGGGGCTGCCTGCTGAGACTCCTCCCATCAGCTAGCCCCTCAGGCCTACGCTGCATGTACGTCGCTCAGCAGTCGGGCTCTATCGGGGTCCACATTCGTTTCCGTGCTGCGCACCTGCCACCAAAAAGTGGCAGCCCTTTCGATCCCTCAGCCGGAAGAATTAAATTCAAAAAAATCACTAAGTAATAAGAATTGTAATCTTCGTGACATAAAAATTATTTCATCAAAAATAAAAAATATATAATTTTGCCCTTGAATTAAAGGCTTAACTGCAGAAAAAGCCAAAATTTAAAGCTTGAATATTTAGGTTAAAATTTATTATTTCTTTTTTATTTTTTTTAAAACTTTAAAACTAATATCATGAGATTTAACAGAATTTTATTTTTTATTTTTCTTTCTTTAATTTTATGGAGTTGCGAAAAAGACAATATACTCCCAGATGAAGAAGCAAACTTTCCTGTAGCAGAACTTCATTCTAGCGTTCAACCTAGAACACTAAATCAAGAAAAAGATTTTAATTTTATCCTCCAGAGATATGGTTTAGAATTTGATCAAATTGACAATAATACGCAAAGGTTATATAATTCTGATGGTCTATTTTTAGATATTATTGAAGTCAGGCCGAATGAAAAATATATACTGTCAGGCACAATCATTCACGATGAAATCGGTTTAATAGTGAACCAAAATGGAGAAAATTTTAATGAAATTTTTCTGTTCACGGATACCTCTTTTCAAGACGTTCTTACTGATTCAGAGCTAGGCTACAGGATAGCAAATGATGAAAATCTATTTAGACATAGACCATTTGGTGAATGTTTTAAGGATGAATGGACTGACTTTTGTGATGGTTTTATATCCTGCGTAGCTCAGATATCTCATCCGTGGACAGTTGCTGGTGCCGTTTCAATTTTTTGTGCATTTTTAGACAATTAAATTAATTATTATGGATTTAAGGAATAAAGTATTGTTGTTTATACTACTCAAAGGTCATATAGCCGTAATAGTAGCAGCAAGCATTAAAATTAGCGACAACCCTAATGCAGATATGGCTTTGGCTATTGCTATGGTAATAAAATTTTCGGCTATTCTAGGTCTCGTAACATATAACTTTTCAAAAATCAAAATGCTCTTTAAGGGTAAGAATATTTAAATTGTAAAAGTTAGATCTTACATTCTAAGAACAATTATTTTTTACATGCTAACTTAAGAGAGCACTAGACGATATCTGGTGCTCTCTTTTTATAAAATAGTGTGGGGTATTATATCCTCAATATCATATCATTTACCAGCACTTCATCTTTTAGCCTTAAAATAAAATAATGACATCATTAAGTTTTTATTTTGAAATTGGCTTATACAGTACCATTAACAAACAATATTTCCTAAAGTGCAATGTCCTACTTTAAAAACACCTCACCCTCATCTTTGAAAGACTTGAACTCTATCGGATTTCCAGAATAATCTAATATAAACATAGTCCACTGTTCGCCTGCTTGACCTGGATATCTTACTTGAGGTTTCACTATGAATTCGATGTTTGCCTTCTCCAATCGTTCTCGCACATCATTGAATTGTGTATCACTGAGTAAGCAACCAAAATGAGGAATGGGAACGGAAACGCCATCTACCTTACCGCAGTAATCATTGGCAGGAATATGGTCACTGATGTGCGCAGATAACTGATGGCCAAAAAAATTAAAATCTATCCAGGTATCTGTAGAGCGTCCTTCTTCACAACCTAGTATGTCTACATAAAATTTGCGAGTAGAAGGGATGTCTTTTATCTTGAAAGCGTAGTGAAATGCAGGCATAAGAATTTGTTTTTATTCATGCAAAGTAAGCAAATAAAAAATAAACTAACATAGTAAACAAGGTAGAAGTCAACATCAAATTACCCACCAAGCCAATATATTTCAACCAGTGCGAATTCTCTTTCTTACGCGTACTCTTTATTCCATAGATTAGACCCAGAATAGCCAAAATAAAACAAGCCACTATCGGTATCAAAATGATTAATACTCCAACCAATGTACCATTGATCAAAATCGTAACAGATGCAAGTTGAACCGCAAGCAACAAAAATGAGATTACAAAATTGCGAAACGATTTTTTCGCATATGGGCTATTTATCTTTTTAGCATTTTGCTCCAAATGATCTTCCTGATTCATACGCAAAAAATACTGAGAATAACTGAGAATACTAAATCGAATCGGCGTTATGATTTAGGGATATTCAGAAGTAAGAGAAGAACCCCGGCAGAGCTTGCCCCGATTTTTTTTCGGGGGGTGATAATATTATAGCCCAAGGTGACAACCCTGGGAATTATCTAGGTAAGAACCAATTTGGCGTGATTTTCTTTTAAAAATCATGACAAATTGAGTCAAAGAATCACCCTTTTTAAAGCAATATTATTAAAAATGGTGTGATCATTTAGAGGCCTTAAGATGTAGAATGTTTTATCTCAACGAAATATGATATTCATGAACATCCCTGATTTACAAACTCAATAGAAAATGCGCGAGCGATAGCAGTGGTACTCATGGATATGTAGACCCAATGAACTCCCTATCGGCTTGGCTATGAGGAAGCGAATAGACACTCCGATAGGTTGAGTGAATGGGTCTACAGGTCCATGAGTAGGAACGTATAGCGCGGTGTGCGTGGCCTTGGTGTAGCGCACGCGCCCAAAGCACAATATTTAATTTAAAAGTCCCACACCTCTCCATCCATAGTAGTAATCCTGAAAATCAATCTGCTTATTCTAATCAGGCTTTAAAGTAAAGCGAAAAAAGGCGCCACGAAAAAATTCGCAGCGCCTAAGCTTATATTCATTTAGTGGTTATACAATGTTATCGGAGGACAGTCACGTTACCTCGCTTCTCAAATACTTCGCCATCTGTACAGTTGACTCTCAGATAGTATCCATATGCATCTGGTGAGACGAGCTCTCCGTCGTGGCGACCATCCCACATTTCGTTGAGGCTATTCGCTTCGAATACCTGCTCTCCCCACCTGCTATACACGACCCAGTACACTTCGTCAATGAAAGCATCTCTCGCTCTCACACGCAGCATATCATTTTCTCCATCATTGTTTGGAGAGAACGCATTCGGGAAGAATATAAATGGTTCATCACAGGCTCTGCTCAACACGACTACTGGTACCGTCCGAGTAGTCACACATCCGTTTTCATCCGTCACGGTCACGGTGTATTCTGTATCCTCCGTAGGCGTTGCCAATGGATCCGAAATAGTGTCGTCATCAAGGGTCCCACCATTCGACCAAACAAAATTTAACTCATCCATACTAGACACGGCAAGTTGTGTGCTGTTGCCGATAAAGATGGTGTCCGGATCAGCCAATGCTTCTCCAAGCCCTAATTCAATATCTACCACTTCTACATCTATTTGCTGAATCGAAGAGCAACCCTCTTGGTTCGTGATGATGACCTCGTATACTGTCGACTGAGTCGGGCTAGCTATCGGAGCGGTCGGATCTGTCAAATCTAGCTCCCCACCACTCCAATCGAAAGTCAATATATCCTCATTGTCTAGCGGTATGTCTACGTCAAGGATGATTTCATTGCCTAGGCATAAGACCTCTTCATTGGCATTTAAGCCTGCCAGGATTTCAAAATTGGCCAGGGTAACGGTCTCTGTTTCAGAACATCCAAATTCATCTGTGGCTACTACTGTATACACATTAGGTCTTCCTGTCTCCGCATTGATGGTGCCAGTATTCCCTACTGAAGATCCGTTTAGTGTCCATACGAAATCTACTTCTACATCTGACATAGCAGTGATATCTGTAACGACCCGTTCGCATCCATCTACGTCATCACTAACCTCCAAGTCGATCACTTCTGGCACCGTCAGCGTTACCTCCTGCACAGAACTACAGCCTTGCTCCTCGTTGGTAATCGTCACAGAATACACCGTAGTGCTTCCAGATATAACTGTTGGGTTTGGCGCGTTGGGATCACTCAGACCAGCGGCTGGCGACCATTCATAACTAAAGTTCGTATTCGGATTTGGATTCAGTTCTGCTTCCAATCCTACACACTGCAACTGATCTTCCAGTTGTACTGCATTGTCTATCAATGCAACCGGTACGTCGCGCGTTACCGTAGCGGTGCATTCTGCATCCGTAGTGACAGTAAGCGTAACGGTGATGACTTGATCGTCTCCCACATCTATAGTAGGGTTCTGCTCATCCGAAGTGGCTGGTGTACTGAAAGTCCAATCCCAAGCCACGATTTGGCCTTGATTGCTAGAGCTAGATAAATCCATAAACGATATCTGACCTGCGCTATCACACTGATCAAATGCTACATCAAAATCGGCTACAAAATTGATGTCCTCCTCCACTAGGACTGGGAAAGTAAAGCTAGCGATATCTCCACTTGCACACTGTGCAGAATTTGGAAGAGATAGCGTCACATTATAGGTACCTGGCTCTGGGTAAGTATGCATCGGATTGGATGCCATCACTGTCGCTGAACCATCTCCAAAGTCCCAGGTATAAAATGGTGCATTGGGGCTATTGTTAAAGAAGCTAATCGTCAAGTCTTCGCATTGTCCAAAATTGACTAGGTCTGATAATGGCGCGTCATCCAAAACGACCACTCTTACAGAATCTGAAATATCACAACCAAACTGGTTCTCAATTTCTACTAGGTAAGTCGTCACTATATCATTGTCTGTGTCAATAATCGGAGTCGCAGTATTTCCTCCAGAGATGATATTAGGGCCGATCCAATTGATAGTCAAGATATCGTTTGGATCATTGCTAGTGATCACATCTAACTGTCCATTTTCGCCCTCACACAAAAACTGAATGTCATCAATGTCTACATCTAACTGTGTGCCTGTCACAGTTACGGAGGCAGTTTGCTGACAGCCGTTGTCATTCGTCGCCGTCACGATGAATGTGTTTGGTCCTGATAGGCCATCTAATTCTAAGGTGGCCTCATTGCCTAGTACCTCTCCGTCTAAGGTCCACTCATAGTCCAAGTCGGGATTGCCTGATGCTACAGTCAAGATAGCTTCGTCTCCACAATCCGTATCAAAATCATCCGGCACGGTCAAGTCGATACTTTCTGGGACAAACACTTCTATCTCCCTCACCGTACTACAAGGCATACTTCCTGCGATATCCGTAATGGTTACAGAATAAGTAGTTGTGACTCCAGGGTCTGCGATAGGTGTCGCAGATGTCGGATCATCTAAACCTGCAGCAGGTGCCCACTCATAGAGGTAATTCGGATTGCTATTGAGATCAATCATTTGAGGACCATCGTTTTCACAAGCTAGAATGGAAGCTGGTGCTTGAATATCATCAATGATACTGATCATCACATTTTGTACTTGAGAAGAAGACTCACAATCTATTTCTGTAAAAATAGTAAGCGTGACATTTAGTTCTTCATCCTCATCAAATGAAAGCACTGGATTGGGATCGGTAGACGTCATCCCGTTTCCGAAATCCCATAAGAATCCGGTCGTATTATCTTGAGGATTTATGGACTGCTCGGTAAACTGTATAGAAACGCCATCTTCAGAACAATCGAGATAATCAAAGGTAAAATTAGACGCTAAAATTGGGCTTATGATTTCCACTACTTGTATTTGGTCATCTACACAGGTGACCGCTGTATTCAATCCAAGTGTCACGGTATAGGTCCCCACTCCTGGATACGTATAGGTTGGATTTACATCCGTCGAGCTTGCATTTGGATTACTTGGATCTCCAAAACCCCAAATATAATCATCGTTGTTACCTGTACTGTTATTCGTGAAGATCACCGTTACGCCATTACAATCTTTGATTTCATCGAAGGCCAATTCAGCATTTGAATCTATCACATTGACATCTATGGTATCTCTTTGCGTACAACCAAATTGATTTTCTGTATCCAAGAACAAGATAAATGTACCTGCTTCAGCAGAATTGATCGTCGGTGTATTTGTATTGGCACCAGCCAAAATGATCTGGCTATCACCTGTCCATGAGTAAGTCAAATTATCTACGGGGTCTAGGTTATTTACATTGATCTCAAACGACTCCCCAGTACATAGTTCTAAAAAGCCTTCATCATTGAGAATGCCCGTAATGCCATTTCCACCGTCGCCTGAGGTGAATGTGTCGTCTATCTCAATATCTACTGGACCTCCTTCGATAGTGATCGACTGTGATTCGCTACATCCAAATTCATCTGTATAAGTCACCGTGAATGTTTCTGTTGCCCCTGGCTGCACATCGATGCTACCTAAGTCACTTATCACATCTCCTGCGGCATTCGTCCATACGATATCAAAATCTGTGTTGCTACCAGTTGTCGTAGTAGTACTAAGCGTAATCGTCTCCTCTTCGCAAGTCACAATAGTATTGGAGTTGGTAGACTCGTCTATGACGAAATCGCCAGAACTAGTACCCTCTGCGTCTACATCAATGCCAATCTCATCTGGCACCACAACAGTCACGGAAGTACTTACTTCGCATACATCGATCGAAGCATTATCTGTAATGGTCACATTATATGTGGTGGTCGCATCTGGATCTGCAGTAGGGTTAGCCGATGTCGGATCATCCAAGCCAGTACTTGGAGACCATTGATACTGTAGTGAATTATCTGGAGCACTATTCAAATGAACTGGGCCCTCTAAAGGACAGGCAATTATTTCATCTGGAATTCCAGATACATCTACAAAGTTGATGTCGAACGTCTCCGTCGCCGAGCCATCACAGTTGGCGCTGTTCAGTACATTCAATGTGACTGTAAAAGGCCCTTCTTCTGTAACAGTGATGATTGGGTTAATCGCCGTGCTGATTTCGTTATTAGAGAAAATCCATTCTCGGTCAGTGATTGCTCCTATTTGAGTAACAGTTACATCCGTAAATCTGATAGAGATAGACTCAGGTGTGCAATCCACAAATTCTACCTCAAAATCAATATCCACTAAAGTCTCTGCCACTTCTACTGTAGTAGTCATAGCAGGCAAATCACAAGGCAAGCCTGGTATCGGGCTCAAAGTAACCTCATAAACACCTGGTGCACTAAATGTCCAACTTGGTGACTGCACGCCAGTTATAGTAGAACCCGCTCCATCTCCAAACTCCCAAGTATAAAACTCAAAATTGGTATTCCCAGAATTAAACGTAAGCGTTGTGCCTGCACAATCCTGTTCAGTAGTGAAATCAAGAGAAGCGTTAGGATCAAAAATATCTACATCTACAATATCTGTTCGAGTACATCCAAATTGATTAGTAGTTACAAGCGTTATTAGATGTTGACCTGGCGTGGAAGCCGCTATAGTTGGGTTTGCTGTATTCGCACCGCCAGTTATAATATCCCCACTCCACTGGTAAGTTAGATTATCTCCTGCATTATTGTTTCCTACATCAATAGATCCAGAAAGACCAATACATAAATCTAGGTCGCCGTCACCATCACTGTCTGTAAGTACGCCTCCATTGCCGCCACCAGTAGTAGATTCTGAAAGGGTAATATCAACTGGGTTACCTAAGATGGTAATATCTCTAGAGGCAGAACATCCAAATTGATCTGTGATAGTGACTGTATAAGTCATTTCTCCAAAGGGAGACACCTCTACAGTAGGGCCATTACCAATCACATTTCCATTTCCATCTGTCCATACAATACTTACATTTCCATTATTAGAAGTAGAAGTTTCGGATAAAGTAATCGTAGAGTTAGCCCCTCCACAATTGATGACTTCATCTTCGCCAACAACAGTCGTAGTGGTATCATCTCCTAGATCGGTTATTAAAGTCTGTATTTCTAGATCCGTTACATCATGTACACTGATCATAACTTGAAGTCTATTCGAACAACCAAATTGATTGGTAGTAAGTAGCTCAAGTGTAAATATACCTTCTGCAAGTCCAAAAATAGTTGGGTTGGCAGAATTTGCACCAGCAATGATTACTCCATTGGCTGCTGTCCATTGATAGGTTAGCTGGTCACCTGCATTCCCATTGCTCACATTTAAAGAAGACGTCTCTCCTACACATAAATCTAGAGTACCGTCCCCATCAACGTCCGTAATACCAGAACCACTTCCAGGATTCGTAATTTCATCTACACTTACATTTACAGAAGATGGTAAGACTGTAACCGAGGCTTCTCCATTACAGCCATTTTCATCTACGACATTCACTGTATAGGTAATAGTACCATTTGGATTAACTGTAACTGAGGCTTCACTTCCTATCGATACGCCGTTCTCATCTACCCACTCTACAGTAGTTACATTGGAACCTGAATTAGTAACGGTTAAAGTTACATCTTGACCATCACAAACTACCAGGTCTCCTCCTCCGCTAATATCTACCACCGTTTGAATTCCATTGTCGTCTGTCAAAACAGCACCAATGGTTAAATCTGTAAAGTCTCCTACATTGACTACTTTATCAATCAAAGCTGTACAACCAGTTCCAGGAGCGTCCACCGTCAATACGTAAGTAGTCGTACTTGTTGGGTTAGCTGTGGGGTTAGCAATATTTGGATTTGACAAATTTGTCGCTGGCGCCCAAGAGTATGTCAAGTTAGGATTGAGCGCTAAAAATTCTGGATACAATTCGACCGATTGTCCATCACAAATAGTAGACGGAGTCAACAAGCTTCCTAAATTATTGTCTCCCGGAGAGAAAGTCTGCGATACAGAATCCGAACAAGTGTCCTCCGATTCTACTTCGAGCGTAATAGCAATGTCTTCTCCCGTGTTGGAGACTACAAACACTGGATGCTGTTCATTAGAAAACTGACCATCACTCAATGTCCAGTTCCAACCTACAATATCAAATCGATTATCGGTATCAAAAGAAGTATCTTCAACAGCCACGATAATATCACCATTTTCACATTGGAAAGTAGCGGCATTAAAACTAGCTTGTGCCGTTACATTTTTTACGTAAAGAGGGAAGTTCAATACATCTTCACATTCGTTTCCAACTTCTACTGTCAATACAACATTGTACATTCCCGTATCCGGGTAGGTGTAAGAAGGTTGAAATTCAGTAGACACATCATCGGTAGTCGTAGGGTCTCCAAAATCCCAGCTAAAGGTTCCTGCGTTGGTACTATTATTAATAAAGTTAGCTGTCAAATCGTCGCATAAGGTATTCGCATTTCCAATGATGGCTTCTACGATTCCACATTCTCCTACATTATATTGAAAATCTCTTCTTGTCTCTGAGATCAAAACACCATTTCTATATTCTTCTACACAAACACCCACTACAAACTGCCCAATAGTGTTGGGCACCCCTGTCATAAATCCTGTATTGGGATCAATAACCAATGGGTCTCCTCCTAGCACATTACCCAAACTATATGTAGGCGCATTATAGACTACTGGATCATAGGGTGGTGAAGATGGCGGTTGTGGTTGAGGGTTCTCCAAGGTAGCCCCTGTAAACGGAGTACACAATTTATATACTAAAGAATCCCCATCTGGATCGGTGGCCGAATGATCAAAATCTATAGGCTCATTCACACAAATAAATAGCGGGGGGAAATTATTAAACGTGGCTTGGTCATTACACTCCGTCAAAGCCTGCGCAGAAATATCAGAGATAAAAGTAGCCCCCGTAGATAATGGGTCAATGATATTCACAATAGTTTGATTTCTACAGCATCTTTGATACGCTAGGGTGTACCCGGTTGGACGTTCTGGCAATGTGACCACCCCTACATAGGTAGTCGTATGTACACAAACGGTGGCCGGTACAAATAAGCAAGTATCCGCGATAACAACTTCTAAAGTATCATCTTGAATCCCTAATGGAAGTCTAAT
>CAKZVJ010000268.1 GCA_937923345.1 uncultured Saprospiraceae bacterium | reverse complement strand
TTTGATGAGGTATTCTCTTTCTCCAAATACTTTTTCGGTTTGATTTGCTTCGATAAACTTTATTATGTTTTCAACTTCAGACTTGTTATAGATTTTTGGGATTGTTACAAATCCGTCTTGTTCTAGTTGCTCTGTTTGTTCAGAAAAAAATCAAACCACTTTTTCTGTTGAGTAAATATCACAATGAGCTTTCCGAGCGTGTGCGAAACCACCAGAGTTCACCATAAGCATCTCTCATTTGTACAAGACACCATAGAAAACTTTGGTGACTTGTACAAGTGAGCTTTGACTTTGGATTACTTTGGTGGTTTCGCCAGCGCTAGCTTAGCTTATGTTATAATAATCGTGAATTACATGAGTAATTTAAAAAAATTAGAATAAAAAATACTGCAACAATTTTTCTGAACACTCCTAATTAGGAATGATCAATTTTCAATGCTTCTCTATTATCGATGATTAATAATCAATTAGGAATGATCAATTTTCAATGCTTTTTAGAGGTGTGCGAAATTCTGCTTTTTAGACTGTTAGTCGCCCTTGCATATGGACCAAAAATGAAGTGTTTTATTTAAAAATGAACCTTAAACATCGTATTTGCAGCATTTTTTTCATTGATAATTGCAAATTCCACATTGATCATTGAAAATTAATCATTGAGTCCGCTCCGAAAAGTCACGAAACCACAAAATGACTCTTTTAGCGATATTTTTCATTTTCTCAATCCACTGATGCTCAGGCATCACTGAATTTCGAGAATAAAAAATCTCATCCAAAATAGTTCATTTTTTGCAATTCGCTACCTTCCGGAGTGGACTCATCATTGAAAATTCACAACTCGTTAACCAAATTTTACTTCGAAAACTAATCTAAGTGGGTAAAAATTACGTTATTACTCTATATAAATAAGGATATCAGATTGTCAGACAGCTTAGTAATCATACCAACGTACAATGAAAAAGAGAATGTGGCGCAAATCATAGCGGCCGTACTCGCCTTGCCGCAAGCGTTTCATGTACTTATTGTAGATGACAATTCTCCCGATGGGACAGCCGATATCGTCAAGGAAATCCAGAAAGAAAAGTCAGAACAAGTACACCTACTGTCGAGAGCGGGCAAGGAAGGACTAGGAAAGGCCTACATCGCCGGCTTTAAATGGGCCATCCAAAAAGACTATGCCTATATCTTTGAGATGGATGCTGATTTTTCGCATGATCCTAATAGTCTGTTAGATCTGCATCGAGCATGCAGTCAGGAGGGCGCGGATATGTCTATCGGCTCTCGATACATCAAAGGAGGAGGGGTAGTGAACTGGGACTGGTATAGGTTGGCGCTATCTTATGGAGGTTCTATATATGTACGCATGATAACGGGGATGAGTGTCAAAGATGCTACAGCGGGTTTTGTGTGCTACAAAAAAGAAGTCCTGCAGACGATCGATCTAGATAATATCAAATTTGTGGGCTATGCCTTCCAAATAGAAATGAAATACAATGCCCATAAGCTTGGCTTCAAGCTGAAGGAAGTACCTATCACATTTAAAGATCGGGAGGAGGGCGTCTCCAAGATGTCCACCAGTATAGTGGGCGAGGCCATCAAAGGCGTAATCTCCATGCGTATGAGTGCCGTAAAGCCTGCTCAAAAAGCATCAGAACAAGTACAGAAATTCGCCTAAAATCACTCAAAGTTACGCTGCCGTGTAGTAGGGTGGGAATAGCTGTATCATCTCTATCTCCATTTTGGTTAAAATAGCGCGAAACTACATTTTGGTGGGAATGTTTAATCCACTCTCGAATAATTTTCAACAACGAATATGAATTTGCTTAATATGTAATATTTTAAGTGATACAAAGTGCTATATTGCAAACAAATTATTGACAATATTTGGGTGCATTGAGAGAGCGGTAAATTTTTTTGAAGAAGAGGTGTAAAAATGTGTTTTTTTGTGTCGATAAGTGTCTTTTTGTCTACATTTTATTCTACCTTAGTGCCATCGTTAAGAAGCACTTCAAACAATGCCTGCATTACAAGGAGAATATTTCTGTAAAGTGGATTCGAAAGGTCGAGTACGCATGCCGGGCAAATTGTTGACACAGTTTCACCCCGACTTTCGCGATAAGTTTGTGATCAATCGAGGATTTGAACAGCATCTTAATATTTATCCTAAAAATGTTTGGGATAGAATTTCAGCACAGTTGAACAAATTGAGTGGCTTGAATCCTGGATCTATTCGGGCGCAGCGTTTTATGCTCGCGGGTAGTGCGGTTCTAGACTTAGATTCTGCAGACAGGCTGCTGATAAGTAAGCAGCAAAAAATGTACGCAGGCATCGATAAGCAAGTCGTGCTTTTAGCCTACAAGAATAAGGTGGAAATTTGGAACGAAGGATTGTATCTAGAAAACTTTGTGAAGGTGCCGGATTTGAATGATGAAACATTTAACGTTGATATTTTGAAGGATATCGATGATGATTTTGATGTACTAGATATATGAGTTCCTATCATATACCCGTACTTCTGAATGAAAGTGTCGATGGCTTATCCATTCAAAAAAATGACATTGTAGTGGATGCCACCTTCGGTGGAGGGTCGCACTCAAGAAAAATAATAGAATACCTAGGAGACAAAGGTCATCTAGTTGCTTTTGATCAGGATGCAGATAGTTTGAGAAATGCCATTGAAGATGAGCGTTTCGTTTTGAATAATGCAAATTTTAAACATCTAAAACGTTTTTTGCGCGTCAACGGTCATCAGCAAGTCAATGGAGTATTAGCAGATTTAGGAGTGTCGTCTTATCAGTTCGATACCGCAGAGAGAGGATTCTCTTATCGGTTCCAAGCAGATTTGGATATGCGAATGGATAAGTCGGGAAAAATCACCGCTTCAGACATTTTGAATACGTACACCGCTCAGGATTTACAATCTATATTTAGCAGATATGGGGAAGTGAGAAATGCCAAGTCGTTGGCTGCTCACATTGTGACGGAAAGAAACCAGAAGAGCTTCACTGATATCAACGGGTTTCTTCACTGCATAGAGTCACTTATTAGAGGCAATCGAAATAAGTATCTGGCGCAGCTGTTTCAGGCCATTCGCATAGAAGTAAATGACGAAATGGGAACCTTGGAATCGTTTTTAGAGCAAGCCTTGGAAGTATTGGCTGTCGGTGGAAAAATTGCAATTATTTCATACCATTCTCTTGAAGATAGAATGGTTAAAAACTTCTTTAAAACGGGCAATTTTAAAGGAGAGGTTGAAAAGGATTTCTATGGAAATCAAGAAAAGCCATTTAAGTTAATAACTAAAAAACCCATTTTGCCAACTGCCGAAGAGATCAGAGTGAACTCTAGAGCAAGAAGTGCAAAATTGAGAATAGCAGAGAAAATATAGTATCGCTTAAAATTTGGGCCCTACCCATCAAAGCACCCTAAAGCTTTGAAACAGTTTTGAGCAATTTAACTTCTTGTCCATATAAGAAAGTGACTCAAAGAAAACAGTGATGATTCCATCACCTGTACTTAAGTTTTATTTAAATAATCCGCCCATGGCAAAAAGAAATTTTTGGGATAAAGTTTTTTTCTGGCGTCAGTTGCAGTCTGCAAAACTGATGGAGAATATCTCATTGATTTTTTTTGTAGGGATACTAGGCCTAGTCTATATCGCAAACTCGCATTATGCTGAAAAGCAGTCGAGAGAGATTAGAAAGGTTGAAAAAGATGTGCAGCATCTAAAGAGAGAGCACATGCAAGTCTTGTCCACATTGATGCATGAGAAAAAGCATACTCGCATAGAGAGTGAAGTCAAAACCTTAGGTTTGGCTCCACCGCAGAGTAGGCCTTATAGAATAGTAGTAAAATAGGAGTAGGGATGAATATTAAAAACGAAGTCCTTACTCGAATGTACATTGTCTTAGTTACATTCATTTTACTTGCTTTTTTTCTCTTTGCAAAAACGGTGAAGATCTCCTATGTGGAAGGAGAAAAATGGAGGGCTGTAGCGAATAACAATTATGTGAAGTACGAAAGCGTGCCCGCATTGAGAGGAAATATTTTATCGGATGATGGCAGTCTTTTAGCCGCTTCGATAGATAAATATGACATTCACTTTGATTTACAAGTGAATGGTTTAACCAAAAAGGTCTTTGAAGAAAATGTAGATTCACTTGCATACTGTTTGTCAAAGTATGTAAATAATAAGTACACTCCTGGTGGTCAATTGATGCGATTGCTGGAGGCAAGAGAAAAGGGGGCGCGATATTTTACCATCGCCAAGAATGTATCTTATGAAAAGAAAAATCAAATCAGTCAATTTCCGATTTTTAATCGGGGAAGGCACAGAGGAGGTTTAATCGTAGAAAGAGTATTGAAGCGCGATATGCCATTCAAATTGCTTGCCAAGCGAACTATTGGTTATGCCAGTAGAGAAGGCGCTAATGATGTAGGTATAGAGGGGGCATTCGACAAATTTCTTTCTGGAACAAATGGTCAACGCTTGACTTTAAAAGTAAGTGAGAAAACCAGAATTCCTATCAACGAAAGAGCTGAAATCGAACCGGAGGATGGCAACCACATCAAAACGACTCTTGACATAGGCATTCAAGATGTGGCTGAAGAGGCGCTGATGGATGCCCTAAAATATCATGATGCTCAAAGTGGCACTGTGATATTGATGGACGTCAAAACGGGGCAACTTAAAGCAATAGCCAACTTAGAAAAAACGCCTAATGGTTATTGGGAAACTTTTAACTATGGAATAGGGACTAAAATAGAACCAGGCTCTGTGCTAAAATTAGCACCAGTCATGGCGCTTCTCGAAGATGGTAAAGTAGGGATTCATGATCAAATTCCGATTCATAAAGGACGAAGAACTTTTTATGATGTGGAGATGGAAGATTCCTCTTCTAAGAGTTTTGAGATGGATAGTACTACTTTGCTCAATGCCTTTGCTATTTCATCTAATGTAGGAATAGCTTCCTTGACTTCTAAGTATTATCAAGGAACGGATAAGAAAGGCAACATCCGAGCAAAGCAACTCTTGAGAAGGTTTGATCAATTTAATATTACCTATCCCACTGGAATAGAATTGGCCGGCGAGCCAATGCCTTTTATTAAAGATCCAGTAAAAGATAGTAAGGAGTGGTCAGGCTTAACTTTGCCATGGATGTCTATCGGCTATGAAATGCAAATGACGCCACTGCAGATACTGACTTTTTATAATGCAGTAGCGAATGATGGAAAATATATGAAGCCTTATCTAGTTTCAGAAATATTGGATAAAGATGGCTGTATTAAAAAGATATCTCCAACTGTATTGACAGAGCGTATTGCCTCTAAGGCCACTATTCAAAAAGCAAAGCAACTATTAGCAGAGGTGGTAGAAACGGGTACGGCTAGAAAATTAAAAAATACCAAATATTCATTTTCTGGTAAAACGGGGACGTCACAGATCAACTACAAGAATCAGAGAAAGAAGAAGCAAAAGAAATTTGGATACCGATCTTCTTTTGTTGGCTACTTTCCATCAGATCAACCAAGATATTCTTGTATAGTAGTGATTACGGATCCGAAGGAAAATGGAACCTATGGAGCGGACGTTGCTGGACCAGTATTTAGAAAGTTAATTGATAATATATTTTATCTAAAACCAGAGTTGCATAGAGCCTTAAATAATTATAAGCGACCAAAATTGGAAGGCAAAGATTTACCTGAAGAATTTGCTGGTAATTTGGAAGACATGGAAATAGTAATGAAGACTTTAGATATTCCATATGTCAATAAATCTGATAATCCAATAATGACTACCTCTATAGTGCGTAGAGATTCTGTTCACTTAATAGATAGACCAAGAGGAGAGAATCTAATACCAAATGTAGTAGGAATGGGGGTACGGGATGCATTGTATGTACTCGAAAATGAGGGCATAGAAGTGAAGTTTAAAGGGAAGGGGAAAGTTATGAAACAATCGATAAGTCCTGGTACTAGAATTAAAGGGCAAACTATACACTTGACACTAGGATAATTATGCAGACGCGTAGATCAAATGTCAGTGATTTATTGCACGGAGTAGCTGTACTCAAGCAATCAATACCGAGTCAATTCGATGTAAATAACATTGTGTTTGATTCAAGAAAAGCGAATAAAGACAGTTTGTTTGTCGCTATTAAGGGACGTCAAACGGATGGTCATCAGTACCTAGCTCAAGTCATTGAGAAAGGCACAAAAGTGATTGTTGTAGAAGATTGGTTAAAGACCGATGCTGCAGACATCATACAGATACAAGTAAAAAACAGCGCAAAGGCGTTGGCCATTATATCAGGTAATTTTTTTGACAATCCTTCTGCGAAACTTAAATTAATCGGAGTAACGGGGACCAATGGGAAGTCAACAATTGTGAGCTTACTGAAGCAAATGTTTGATGGCTTAGGATTTAAAACGGGCCTTTTATCGACCATCAGAAATGTGGTAGTGGATGAAGAATTTGTTTCTACGCACACTACACCAAATCCAGTAGAGTTGAATATGCTCTTAGCAAAAATGGTGGATGCAGGTTGTGATTATGCATTTATGGAAGTTAGTTCACACGCCATAGATCAAGAAAGAACTGCAGGCTTAGATTTTGACATCGCGATATTTACCAATATCTCACATGATCATTTGAATTATCATGGAGATATGAAAACATACATTGCAACGAAAAAGAGGCTCTTTGACAATTTAAAAAAATCTGCTTTTGCTATCGTCAATATGGACGATAAGAGAGGCTCAGTAATGGTACAAAATACCAAAGCAAAAATCATTACATATGCTTTGCAGACCATGGCTGACTATAAAGGCAAAATATTAGAGCAAGATTTAATTGGAACCATGTTGAAGATTAATTCTAGTGAGGTGCACAGCAGAATAGTTGGACGCTTTAATGCTGAGAATCTATTAGCAGTTTACGCTTGCGGTGATTTGTTTGACATAGAAGAGTTTGAATTGCTAACACAAATTAGTGTGTTGAAGCCAGCAGAGGGAAGATTTGAACATGTATACGATAAGCAAAAGGGAATAACAGCCCTTGTAGATTATGCGCATACGCCGGATGCCTTAAAGAAGGTGTTGGAGACGATAGTTGAAACTAAGCATAAAGCTGCTAAAATTATTACAGTGGTGGGATGCGGTGGAGATAGAGATAGGACTAAGCGACCAAAGATGGCAAGCATAGGAGCGAATTTTAGTGATCAACTTATTTTGACTTCGGATAATCCAAGGACAGAGAATCCAGCGAGTATCTTAGAGGAGATGGAGGCTGGATTAGAGGATGGCGACAATGTTTTAGTGATTGAAGATAGAAAACAGGCGATCAAAACAGCTTGTAGGCTAGCAAAAAGCGGAGACATAATTTTAGTGGCTGGAAAAGGCCATGAAAAGTATCAAGAAATCAATGGAGTAAAGATTCCATTTGACGATAAAGAAATTCTTAAAGAAGAGTTGAAAATATAATTTGGTAATGCTCAGTAAATATGGGCATTATAAATCCAATAAAGGAAAATAGTAGTGGAGGGACTATTATCATTCTCAGATTGGACAGTCGGACCGAGAACTTTGTTCTTGGTTCCGGCTGACTTTTAAAAAATAATAATAACGGACTATCATATAAATGCTTTATTACTTATTCGAATATCTAGCTACCCATTTTGATTTCGGAGGCGAAAATTTGTATAAGTTTTTAAGCATCAGAGCGGGACTGTCTTTTATTTTGTCTCTGATCATTTCTGTCCAATTTGGAAAAGGAATTATCAACAAGCTTCGCAGCTTGCAAGTAGGAGAGACAGTACGAGATTTAGGTCTACAAGGGCAACTCGAAAAGTCGGGTACGCCAACGATGGGTGGAATAATTATACTCTTAGCTATTGTTATTCCCAGTTTACTTTTTGCAAAGGTGATGAATATATATATCATGACCATGATAGTGGCGACCGTATTTTTGGGGTGTATTGGATTTACGGATGACTATATAAAGGTCTTTAAAAAAGATAAAAAAGGCTTACACGGTAAGTTTAAAATATTGGGTCAGGTTATCGTTGGAATCTTTGTAGGAATAGTTATGCTGTTTCATAATGATATCTCTTTTGTAGTAGAGAAAAGTGAGGCCGATGCAAAAGGGTATGAAATAGTAGACACATATAGAGCTAAAAATCCTTCAAACGTGAAGGAAGAAATTGAATATGCGACAGTAAATAGTACGCTTACCAATATGCCTTTCCTAAAAGGAAATGAATTGGATTACAGTAGATTGCTGTGGTTTTTAGATGCTGATACTGCTGTAAGGTATGCTTGGGTGGTTTTCATACCCATTGTGGTTTTGATTATAACAGGTGTATCAAATGGCGCTAATCTCACAGATGGAATCGATGGCTTGGCTACTGGAACATCAGCTATCATAGGAGCTACTATTGGTATTTTAGCATACCTATCGGGTAATGCAATCGCAGCGAACTACTTGAATATTCTATATCAACCTCAGTCTGGTGAAATGATAGTATACGCGGCAGCATTTATTGGAGGATGCATAGGATTTTTGTGGTACAATTCATATCCGGCCCAAGTATTTATGGGAGATACTGGAAGTTTGATGTTGGGGGGAGCTATTGCGACGATGGCCATTTTGATTAGAAAAGAATTATTAATACCCATTTTGTGCGGGATATTTTTGGTAGAAAGTTTATCTGTTATTATGCAGGTTTCTTACTTCAAATACACCCGAAAAAAATATGGTGAAGGGCGGCGGATATTTTTGATGAGTCCTATTCACCACCACTATCAAAAGGTAGGGATTCCCGAACCTAAGATAGTAACAAGATTTTGGATTATAGGTTTAATGTTGGCGGCACTCACCATCATTACCTTGAAGATAAGATAGAATTAGAAAATAAATTATGTCCTTAGGTCGATCCTTGAGTAATGAATTACGCGGAGATACAGCTATATGGCTAATCACGATTGTATTGGCATTGGTTTCTCTGCTTGCGGTGTATAGTTCGACGGGGAGTATGGCTTTTAGAGTGAAAGGGGGCAATACGGAGTTTTTCCTTTTCAAGCATCTCATGATTATTGCGATGAGCTTTTTGATCATGTATGTGATGTATAGGATTCCGTATGAAAAATTTAAAAAGTGGGCACCATTTTGTTTGGCCTTGACATTTCCAATGTTGGCATACACCTTATGGCAAGGCGCAGATATAAATGAGGCCCGTAGATGGATAGCAGTTCCATTTATTGATTTGACATTTCAGACTTCAGACTTTGCGAAGATATCTTTGATAACTTATGTGGCAAGTATGATTGGTTCTAAACAGGAATACATTGAGGATTTTGCTACGGCATTTACTCCTATAATAGTTCCTATTTTGATAACCTGTGGATTAATTGCCCCGGCGGATTTATCAACGGCCATTATCCTATTTCTTACTTGCTTTTTGATGATGTTTATAGGCAGAGTGCATTGGAAATTTTTGGGACTATTGCTTTTATTTGGCGTAGTGGTATTTGCCTTGCTAATCATAGCAGGTCAATTTTTTCCAGAGTATGTGCGGGTAGATACTTGGACTTCGAGACTGACAGAATTCTTTACCAATTCTGATGGAGGATATCAAGTACAACAATCGAAAATAGCTATAGCTAGTGGAGAGTGGATAGGTGTAGGGCCTGGAAATAGTACCCAGAGAAACTTTTTGCCATCTCCTTTTGCAGATTTTATATATGCTATCATTACGGAGGAATATGGCTTGATGGGGGCATTCATAATGATTGCCATGTTTGTCTGGTTATTGATTCGAACCACAGTGTTGGTTACTAAGAGTGCAAAGGCATTTGGGGCTATGTTAGCTGTAGGGTTCACTTTATGTTTGACGATTCAAGCATTTGTAAATATTGCAGTATCTGTACATGCCGTACCCGTGACAGGGGTAACTATGCCGCTAGTAAGTATGGGAGGAACGTCCTTTTTGTTTGCTAGTATGATGATAGGCATAATACTGAGTGTAAGTAGACATATTGAGTCTATTAATGATTTAAAAGAATAAAAATATTATTGAGCTGAGTGCAAGAAAAATAATAATAAGTGGAGGCGGAAGTGGCGGTCATATTTTTCCAGCCATTTCGATAGCGAATGCGCTAAAGCAGCTAGATAATAACATTGACATACTTTTTATTGGTGCCCAGGGTAAAATAGAAATGGAGAAAGTTCCGAAAGCGGGATATCCCATTGAAGGCTTGTGGATAAGTGGATTCCATAGGAAAAAACTCTGGAGGAATATTTTATTTCCGATCAAGCTGCTGAGCAGCCTGTGGAAAGCTAGAAAATTGATCAACCAATTTAAGCCTGATGTGGTAGTTGGGGTGGGCGGATTTGCAAGTGGACCTACATTGAATGTAGCAAGCCGTAAAAATATTCCTACCCTAATCCAAGAGCAAAATTCCTATGCGGGAATGACAAATAGATTGTTAGCCAAAAAGGTAGACCTAATTTGTGTTGCTTATCCAGAAATGGAAAAAACGTTTCCCGCTGAGAAGATTGTCTTTACTGGAAATCCAGTAAGGGCTTCCATAACGGGGTTGAAATTGACGAAAGAGGAGGGTGCCGCGCATTTTGGTTTTGATGCAAACAGACCGATAGTACTATTGGTAGGTGGGAGTTTAGGAGCTTCTAGTTTAAATAAAGCACTTGCAAAGAATACCGCTTTTTTTGAAGCGCATAAAGAGATTCAAATTTTGTGGCAATGTGGTTCACTTTATTTGGAGCAATATAAAGATTGTGCAACGGCACAATTAGACCATGTAAAATTGACAGCTTTTATAGACAGAATGGATTTGGCCTACTCTATGAGTGATGCGATTATTGCAAGAGCAGGGGCAGGAACTATTGCAGAATTGATGATCATTGGAAAGCCAGTGATTCTAGTGCCTTCTCCAAATGTGGCAGAAGATCATCAAACCTACAATGCAAATGCATTGGTGAAAAAAGAAGCAGCGATTTTAGTAAAGGATAATGAAATTGAAAATGCACTTTTACCTGAAGTGGGTAAATTGTTGAAAGATACGCAGCGAAAAGAAGCTTTGGCAAAGAATATAAAATCACTTGCCATAACTGATGCTGCAGAAAAAATAGCAAAAAAAGTTTTGCTACTTGCTGATCAAAATTCTGGAAAGTGAAGATTAGTAAGTTAAAGAAGGTTTATTTTCTAGGAATAGGCGGTATTGGTATGAGTGCCATAGCAAGATACCTACATGCTAAAGGAGTAAAAGTTTTTGGATACGATAAGACAAAAACCAAACTCACAAAGAACCTTGAAAAATCAGGAATGAAAATTCACTATCAAGAAGACGTGAATTTGATTCCAGAAAAAATTGACTTGATAGTTTATACACCGGCGATACCGGATGAAAACCTTGAAAAGAAATATTTATTGAAATCGGGGATTCCTATGAAGAAGCGAGCTGAAGTGCTCGGATGGATCACCAAAGAAGGAAAATGCCTAGCCATAGCAGGTACGCATGGAAAGACGACAACTAGTGCTATACTGACACACTTATTAAAAGTAGGAGGTGTTGACTGCAATGCTTTTCTTGGAGGGATAGCTGGAAATTATAAATCCAATTTTGTTCCTGGTAGGAGTAAAATCATGGTGGTAGAAGCAGATGAATATGATCGAAGTTTTTTACACTTAGATCCATACGCGGCGGTGATTACATCCATGGACCCTGACCATTTAGATATTTATCAAGATGGAGAAAATATGGTAAGTTCTGGGTTCGGTGCTTTTGCTAGAAAGATCCAGCAAGGAGGACATTTGTATTTGAAAGATGGTTTGACATTGAGAAAACCCAATGGGGTAAATAAATCGAGTTATGGGGTAGAGTCAGGAGAGGTTTGTGCTCGTAACGTAAAAGTGAAAAAAGGATACTTTCATTTTGACTATTGTTTTGGAAATAAGATATGGTCAGATCTGAAGTTTTCACTGCCAGGATTGCATAATGTTGAAAACGCAGTCGCGGCTATATCGCTAGCTAGACTTGTGAAAGTAAAAGAAGCAGATATAAGAAGAGGTTTAGTTTCATTCAAAGGAGTGAAGAGAAGATTTGAATTCATTATAAGAAATACAAAGCAGGTATATATTGATGACTATGCACATCATCCTACAGAGTTGAGTGCTGCGATATCAGCTGCTAGAATGCTTTATCCAGAAAAAAAGATTACGGGTATTTTTCAGCCCCACCTTTTTTCGAGGACAAGGGATTTTAAAAGAGGTTTTGCGAAAGCCTTGGATAGATTAGATGAGATTATTTTGTTGCCTATTTATCCAGCGCGTGAAAAACCGATGAAAGGAGTGACTAGTAATTCTATTTTTGATTTAATGAAATCAAAAAACAAGAATATTGTAAAGAAGGAAGACTTGATAGGATTCTTGAAAAATAAAAAAACAGAAGTATTAATGAGCCTTGGTGCTGGAGATATTGATACGGAAGTAAAGCGTATAAAAAAAATATTAATCAGTAAGTGAGTAAAAGCAGAAATAACAGAAACGTAAACAAAACGGTAAAGCATCTTGCTATCACCTTAGGTGGCATTGCACTATTCGTATTGCTGGTATCTGCTGCTACTTACGTGAGAAATAATAAGTCTACTGTAATTAATATCAATATAGATACTCTAGGAGAGAAGAAAAGTTTACTTGTTCAAAAAGACATAAAAGATATTATAGAGCGTACTTATGGATTTGATTTGGTGGGTGTCCCAATAAATGAAGTCGATGTACTTTCTCTCGAAAATTTATTAAAAAATGTACCGCATATAAAAGATGCGAATGTACATATTGATGCTCAAAATGAGGTCCATGTGAATGTGATTCCTAGAAAAGCAATCATCAGAATAGTGGATGAATATGGTAGCGATTACTTTTTGGATGAAGATGGAATTCGTTTGCCCATCTCAAGTAATTTTACACCAAGAGTAATAGTAGCGAATGGTAATATACCTCAGTATCATGATAGAGCATTCGAAGAAAAGAAAGGGATATTATTTGATATATACACATTGGGTTTGATGATAAGTCGTGATCCATTCTTGGCGGCACAAATTGACCAGATATATATCAATAAAGAGCAGCAAGTAGAATTGATACCAAAAATTGGAAAGCAAGAAATACTATTTGGATCATTCAAGGATATAGAAGACAAGCTAGAAAATCTAGTTGCTTTCTACAAAAATGGAATAGCTTATAAGGGATGGAGGAAGTACAAGAAAATTGACTTGCGGTTTAATAAGCAAGTTATTTGCAAATAAGCTAAAAATTAAAAACACTATAACACTAAATAATTAATATCACTATGCAGCAGAAGAACAGTAAAAATGCCTCACAAAAAATAGTCGTATCCATAGATATAGGTACTTCTAAAATAAGTGGTCTTGCTGGGTTTAAAGACGAGTATGGAATGGTCAAAATTCTTGCGGAGTCAAGTGTAAACTCTAATGGAGTGCTAAGAGGAATAATCAGTAATACCGATAAGGTTTCTAGAGCTATAAAAGAGGTTGTGAAGAATCTTGAAGTTCGTATTGGTCAAACTGTTGAATCTGTTTACGTTGGTATCTCTAATCATCATATCAAGAATGTGATCAAGCGGGGTATTTTGACCAGAGACGATCTTGACATAGAAGTATCGAAAGAGGATATTGATAAGTTGATTGCGGACATGCACAAAATTGTCTTGAAGCCCGGATCAAAAATTTTAGACGTTATTCCACAAGAATTTATCATTGATAGTGAGCAAGGAATTATTGATCCTATTGGAATGGCAGGCAGAAGAATAGATGCCAATTTTAATATCATCACTACCAAGGTGACAGCGATGCATAGCATAGAAAGGTGTATCGAAAAGTCTGGATTGGAAATGAAAGATATGCGTTTAAATGCCATGGCCTCAGCTGATGCAGTATTGAGTGAAGATGAAAAAGAGGCAGGTGTTGCTTTAGTAGATATGGGAGGTGCCAATACGGATATTACCATTTATAAAGATGGAATATTAAGATACGCTGCCACGATATCCTTAGGCGGAAATGTTATCACGGATGATATCAAATCAGGTTGTAGTGTAATGCCCGATAGTGCAGAAAAGCTAAAAATTAAATACGGATCTTCTATGCCCAGTATGGTAGAGAGTAATACTGTGATTACTATCCCTGGCATCAAAGGGAGAGATGCCAAAGAAATTTCACAGATTACGTTGTCTCGCATTATTCAGGCGCGAGTAGAGGAAATTTTTGATTTCGTGATGATGAAGATTCAAGACTCAGGATATGAAAGACAACTTATCGCAGGAATCGTATTGACTGGTGGTTCGTCCGTATTGACGGGTATCAAGAAAACTATTGAGTTGTGTACAGGATTGAGTACACGGATTGGGCATCCCATCGATAAGTTAGCATCAGGGTATAAAGAAAACCTATACCACCCAGCGTATGCAACTGTTATTGGTTTGTTGATCAATGGTATCGAAATGGAAGAGCAGAATAATTTTCAAGAAGAAATTATTGTAGAGGAAGAAATTGAAGTACAAACAGGAGACAGTCAAGAAGAAGAAATTTTAGAAAAAATAGAAGAAATAGCAGAGACCTCAGAAGAAAATGACAATTGGTTTAAAAGAAATATACTAAAACCAGCCATCGACTTTTTTGAAGAAAAAAGCGACGTTGAATTTTAGCAAGATCATTTTTGATCACGCATATAAGAAAGAAGACTAACAAAGAACATTTATTAAGAACTAATTTTAAAACACTTTAAAACATTTTAGCCATGATTTTTGATTTAAGTAGAGATGACAAGTCTATAATAAAGGTACTCGGCGTAGGTGGTGGCGGTAGCAATGCTGTACAACACATGTATGGCCAAGGGATTGTTGGCGTTGACTTTGCAATTTGCAATACGGATTCACAGGCTTTGGAGGCTAGTCCCGTGCCTACTAAATTGAGATTAGGGCCGAACCTTACAGAGGGACGAGGAGCTGGTTCAATTCCAGATGTAGGTAAAGAAGCATGTATAGAATCTGTAGAAGAAGTGAGAGCTTTTTTAGCGGACAATACCAAGATGCTTTTCATTACTGCTGGTATGGGTGGTGGTACAGGAACTGGGGCCGCACCAATCATTGCTAAGATTTCTAAAGAGATGGGCATTTTGACTGTAGCCATTGTGACTTTACCTTTTACCTTCGAAGGCCGCAGAAGATCTACTCAAGGATTAAGTGGTTTAGAAGAACTCAAGCAAAACGTAGATACATTAGTTATCATTAGTAATGATAAGTTACGTGCTATCCATGGCAATCTCACTTTGAGAGAAGCTTTTGGTCACGCAGATGATATCTTGACAACTGCTGCGAAGGGTATCGCGGAAATTATTACTGTAGCGGGTTATGTAAACGTGGATTTCGAGGATGTCAATACAGTAATGAAAGATTCAGGGGTAGCGATTATGGGTACTGCTCGTGCAAAGGGAGAGCATCGTGCCAAAGAAGCAGTCGACAGAGCACTCAACTCTCCATTATTAGAAGACAATAATATCAAAGGTGCACAACATATCTTAGTGAATATCGCATCTGGTACGCGTGAAGTTACCATGGATGAGATTTCTGAGATTACAGAATTCGTTCAAGAGGAAGCAGGGTTTGGTACCGATTTGATCTGGGGTAACTGCTATGATGAATCTTTAGAAGAGGAACTTTCAGTAACGGTTATTGCTACCGGATTCGAGCGTAATAATATCGAAAAGAATTTTGGAGAGACAAACAAGAAAGTGGTTGTATCTCTAGATGACGAAGATAGA
>CAKZVJ010000267.1 GCA_937923345.1 uncultured Saprospiraceae bacterium | reverse complement strand
AAGCCTGTTTTTTCTGCTAGGATTTCCTTGATATACAATTGATCCTCTTGTCCAGCAACAGCTATTATTATTTTAGCTTCATTTATCTTCTCTATAATAGACTCTCCTTCCAATATCACCTCGTAAATATTATGTCCTATTTTTTTGGGATTATTGGTTAGCCAATGAAAAGAAATTTTTGCCTGTTGCAATAGTTTTGCAATGGATTTTCCCTTTTTACCACTCCCCCATAAACAAATAGTTTGCTTTGGTGTCACCTCTAAGGTCAAAAAATAGTGAACTTTCAATTCCAAAAAGCGATTGTCCGTATAGTTTGCATCTGTCCTACTGCTACGCTCAGGATAGTCTCTCCAATGATGCAGAATATCATTTACCGTATTGACTTTAAGGCCATGTTGATGCATCCGAAAACAAAGGTCATAGTCTTCTGGATACGTATCCCTATCAAAAGCGCCTATGCTATCAAAAGTAGTTCGATGCATCATCCAACAAGGTGAAGGAATAACACACTCCTTATATATATCGCTAAATGGATCTGCGCTGAGCAAATTGGTATTCATCCAAGTTGTATATTGCTGATACCCATCTCCAATACCCGTATCTGAAAAGTAGGTAACTAAACCTGTGGACACTAGTTTTTGATTAGAGACTGCAGACAGTAGCGCGGCTACTTTGTTTTCATTCATGATATCGTCAGCATCCATCCGAGTGATATAGTCGCCTGTTGATTTAGCATAGGCCAATCGCAATGCAGCTATAATGCCTCCCCCCTTATTGTCGTATACGCGGATACGCTGGTCAGTATCTGCAAAGCGTGTTAGGTAATCCATTGTTTCATCAACGGAATGATCATTGACTACGATGAGTTCCCAATGTAGGTAAGATTGATTTAGAATAGATTGTATACATTTATCAATATACAATGCTGCATTTTTAGCGGGCATCAATATACTGACAAGCTTATTCATAAGTAATCCATTTCATCTTTAGACTTTTGTGTCAGGGATAGTAGGGGTCCCGAGATTTTCTCGGGAGTGCGCAGCACGGACACCCCCGCATAGCCCGACCCGACTTTTTCGTCGGGTGACGCCCAAAAAAAATAAAAATAAGAAAAGATGTGCTAATAAAATTGTGAAATGAATCTCTACATCAAAACATAAAAAGCGATGTACTACACCAGGTCTTCATTCTTGACGGTACCACGATCTGGATTCAGTTTGTCTCCTGCCTGATTGTACTGATCTTGAGAATATTCTTCCGCTTGCTTCTGAGCATTTCGATTCTTGATAAACTTAGATACGGCTCTAAAAATCATAGGAGCAAACATCATAAGCAATCTTGGCAATCCACGCATAAGATTTGGTTTAAATATGAAGTACACATAAAATTATGTCTACCCATATAGGACTAGTAATTCGATCGCGGGTCACCTCTGCAAAAGGACTAATAAATTGTTATTTATATATCGGCCACGTATCTTTGCAAGTGACCCATAAAATCTGATACGGTCTCAAGAGTATATGAATCAACTAAAATACTATTTGCGTCTAGCCGTGGCGGCTCCTTTCATGCCTTATCTATATAAAAAGGTGGATCGCATCATGACAGATATGCCTGACCTGCCTGCGCCAGAGGATGTAAGAAAAGAAGAAGAGGATGCCAATGTACATATCCTTAGTCTCGGAGAAAGCTCTATCGCCAGCATCGGAGTCCAAACTCAGGAGGAAGGCTTGACGGGCTACCTGGCCAAACAAGTCAAGAATCACTATAATACAAATGTCTCCTACGAAATAGTGGCTAAGAGTGGCTATACGGCTGCCAAGGTGCACGAGGAACTACTGGGAGATATCCAGTCGCAGCAAACAGATCTGATCATGATCGGTCTCGGAGCCAATGATACTTTCAAACTGACTAAACCGAATAAGTGGCGACGTGATTTGGAAAACATCCTTTCGTTTTTGAGCAAGCGCTTTGGAAATACGCCCATCGTATTCATCAATATGCCGCCGACTACAGAATTTCCTGTCTTCAATAATATGCTCAAATATTTTGTGAGTCAACAAATGCTGATTCTGAGAGATGAACTGCAGCAACTCCTCCCCTCTTATCCCCAAGCCTACTACATTGCTAACAAGCTCACTGCAGAGGGATTCATCAAAAAGTTTGACCTCCAAGGAAAACGCATCCAAGATTTCTACAGCGATGGAGTGCATCCATCTAGATTGACTTATGATCTATGGGCGAGAGAAATATTTGACTATATTTTAGGCAATGTACCTCTGCAAATAAAAAGTCAAAAAAGCTAAAATCAGCCTGATCCTTCTGCAGCACTACATTTTGTGCTGTTAAATATGTTAAAGTCAAAATTATTGGAATTTTATAGGTCATCTAACAACCAAGTCGGCTTGAGACTTGTATTTGTAGTATATAAAATGAAAATAACTAAATTAAGATGAAAATAATCACCACACAACTCGCCTTTATATTATTTTGCTTCAGTCTAAGCGCTCAAAACGTTAGCTCATTTATAGCTGATGCAGATGTCTTTTTCTCAAAGCATGTAACGGATGGACTAGTTGATTATCGTGCTGTACAGCAGGATGATAAGCTTGATCAATTTGTACAAGAGATTGCCTCATTTGATTATAGCGGACTTGAAAAAAAACAAAAAAAAGCTTATTTAATAAACGCGTATAACCTATTGGTTATCTCCCAGATTATCGAAAAATATCCTATTGCTTCTGTCCAAGAGACTGGAGCATTTTTTGAGAAAGAAAGTATCGTAGTAGCAGGCAAAAAATTTAGCCTCAACAAATTTGAGAAGGAAGAATTATTGAAGCCGTTTGGAGATGCCCGACTTCACTTTGTACTGGTGTGTGGCGCTAAAGGCTGCCCCCCCATCACCAACTTTGCTTACACTCCAGAGAAGCTAAATGAGCAATTAGATACACAAACAAGAAAATCATTAAATGATGCTAGCTTTATCAAAATAACAGACAAGCAGTTAAACATCAGTAAAATTTTTGAATGGTACGCCTCTGACTTTGGGTCGAATAAAACGACTCGAATTAACTTCATCAATGGATACAGAAATAGCCGTATCCCTTCCAGTGCAAAGTTTAAGTATATAGATTACGACTGGTCTATAAATGACAGCCAATCTGCAGCTGCTATCAATATAGACGGTGCTGGAGCAGCTAATAGTGCAAGATATATAGTGTCTTCTACCATCCCTAAGGGGACTGCTGAACTTAAAGTTTTTAATAATCTTTTCACGCAACGGTTTGAGGATAATAGTACACGAAATAACTTTTTTACTAGTACTTTCTCAGCGCTATATGGTGTAAACAATAGGTTCAACGCTGGATTTGAATTCAAATATCGTAGAGTAAGTAACTCCACTTTTCCAAGATCTGCATTGACTGTTTTTGGGAACGATGATGATGAAGATGTATTTAGTACTAGAGCTGGAATTACAGGTATAGGACCAAAAATTAGATGGGCTCCAACTTCTGCTTTGCCAAATTTCTCCATACAGAGTACTATACAATTTCCAGTTGGTGAGGGGCTACAAGGAATTGATGATAGACCATTTATCGATTGGGATGGTATTTTTTGGAATACGCAATTCTTCAATGATATTGCTATTGGGTCAAGATTCTCATTGTTTACGGAGTTGGACTTGTTTTTTGAAGATTTGGGAAATTCTGAGGAAGGACGTTCAAATCGATTTTTAACACCTGTCACGCTGATTTGGTCATATTTTCCTAACCCGAAGACGACAATTTATGCAATTGGTAATTATGCTCCGATATGGGTAGAGAATTTTGATTACTTTTACCAGTACGGTATAGGATTTAAGTACCAGTTTAGTAGAATCTTTGAAGTGGAACTACTTGTTTCAGATTTTACTACTCAAAATACCGCAGTCAATAATGGCCAAGCAGCAACATATAACCTAGGTCTGCGGTATAATATTCAATAAATTAACACTTTTTGCGACTAGTATATCTCATTTGCATATTTTTATTTGCTCATTGCTATCAAAGTATTGCACAAAATGAGGGAGCTACTGTCAGTAGTATTGAGATAACAGGTGACCATAGTCTAGACAAGGATTTTATCCTCAATAGGCTTAAGACAAAGTTTAAACAGCCGACCACATGGGAAATGATCAATATAGATCAGCAAAGGCTCAATCGACTAAACGGTGTCCAGCACACCGTAATAGAGATAGACACCTTAGCAGATAAATCTTTACGGATTCAATATGACATCATCGGCCAAAAAACGATAAAGCCTTTTGTGGGTTTAGGACGAGTGAGAGATAATTTTTGGTGGCAATTAGGCGCTGCGGAATTTAATCTCTTTCAAAAAAATCAGTCCTTATTAGGCTACTTTCAGTCGCAAAATAATCGTCCGAATGGGAAGCTTTTTTATAGTAATCCCCATGTAAATGGTGGAATTTGGGGCTACAATGTTGATGCCTTTTATAATGCCTCTGTAGAACCCCTTTTTTTTGAAAGTGGAGCTGCAAACTATGAATATGATCTAGCGGGTGTCGGAGCGGGTGGAGTATTGCACCTTGGTCTACTGGATAAACTTCACTATACGCTCACTGTCTTCAATGAACAATTTCGAAGAGACCCGGAAGCTCAACAGGGCCTAGAAGGTCCAGAATTCCTTTCTCAAATAAAAATCTTAAACAGTATTGGCTATGTGCATGACAAGGTCAAATATGACTTCTTTTATAGAGAAGGACTAGAACATCAGATACTTCTCCAATCGGTAAATACTATAGGAGACAGCAACCAGTTTCTTAGCGCTAGTTATGAGGGGAGACACTATTGGAGACTTGCACCAAAAACTAATTTAGCAGCTCAATTACGCCTCGCTATAGGGACTAATAATGATTCTCCCTTTGCGCCTTTTGTACTAGATAGTAACTTTAATCTGAGAGGGGTGGGCAATCGTGTAGATAGAGCTACCGCTCAGATAGTACTCAATGTAGAACTTAGACAGACTGTATTTCGCTATAAGAACATTGCTGCCCAAGTCGTAGGATTTTCCGATTCTGGAACTTGGAGGAATCCAGGTGCGGAGTTGAGCGTACTGAGCAAACGAGAGAATTTTCGCTCATTTGTAGGGGGCGGAGCAAGGATAATATTGACTAAAGTCTTTGATTCTGTTTTTCGTATTGACTACGGATTTGATCTGTATGATAGAAATGTCCAAGGTCTAGTGCTTGGCTTCGGTCAGTTTTTCTAAATATCTTTCAAAATTATAGGTATTTTGGACTTATCGCATTCTGATAATTAGCAGATATAGTCTTCCCATTAATTGCATTTATCCCATGTTGACAGGTGTAATAGTTTGTTTGCCTAATTATGTATTTGGCGACACTGAACAATGCTAGATGCTTGGCATATTTTGCTTATATTTAAGAGAAATACAGGACTACTCGAATAAGTGGAAAATATTAAAGATAAAAGGTCAAAAGCCTTTTCTTTAAGTCAAAGAAAACTTATCTTTGCAGCCGTTTTGGTAGGGTATTCCTAGTAAAAACTTCAAAATAATAGAAAAAATGGCTAGAATTTGTCAATTAACAGGAAAGCGTCCGATAGCTGGGAACAATGTGTCTCACTCAAAGATGCGTACGAAGAGAAGGTTTTTACCTAATCTAGTGACGAAGAAGATGTATATCCCTGAGACTGATCAGTGGGTAAATCTTAAAATTTCTGCAAAGGCACTTAGAGATATCAATAAGCTTGGCATCTTTGCTTACCTTAAGAAATTAGAGAAAAAAGGTGTTAACACAGGTGTTAAGCTGAATATTAAATAAACTATTACTTAAACTAAACCAAGATGGCTAAGAAGAGTAAAGGCAATAGAATCCAGGTAATTCTTGAGTGCACGGAGCACAAAGCAACTGGTATGCCAGGTACGAGCAGATACGTAACACAAAAGAACAGAAAGAATACTCCAGATAGAATGGAGTTGAAGAAGTACAACCCTGTTTTAAAGAAGGTTACGCTTCACAAAGAGATTAAATAATTTTTGCTTCAACAATAATAATTAAACTGAAATGGCTAAAGTATCAAAGAACGCAAAAGTAGCTCAAAGAGCAGCAAATGCGCAAAACAACACCAGTAGAGATTTCGTCAAAGTTGTGAAGTCTATCAAAGATCCTGAAACTGGTAAGTACACTTACAAGGAGCTTATGATTCACAAAGACAAAGTAAAAGAGTTCTTCGCGAACAAATAATTACTGTTCTTTTTCTTAGTACGAAAACCAACTCAGTAATAAGATATAACTTAAAAGGCTTTTCTTAATCAGGAAAGCCTTTTTTGATAGAATGATTGATTATATTTCTCGTTTTCTTTTAGAGAATGAAATATTTGGACATATCCTCCCTGCGGTCCAGTGCTATTTCAATATTTAATTCTCAGAACTTAGATATTGATTTCAGTTGCAAATTTTCAATAGTTTACGCCAAAAACAACTTATATTCCAAATTACAATTGATCAGGGTTAATTGATTCTTATCTCACTTAAAAAATAAGCGCTATGGGCTTTTTCGATAAATTTTTCAAAAAAGAGAAAAAAGAGGATTTAGATAAAGGACTAGAAAAAACCAATACTAATTTTCTCTCCAAAATATCAAAGGCAGTTGCTGGTAAAAGCACTGTTGATGAAGAGGTACTAGATGAGTTGGAGCAGGTTCTTATCTCCTCAGATGTAGGATTAGATACTACGGTGAAAATTATAGAGCGAATTGAAGCTCGAGTAGCGAAAGACAAATATGTTGGCACCTCTGAACTGAACGATATCCTTCGCAAGGAGATAGTTACCCTATTAGCAGAGACTAATGAAAATGACCTCGAAGAGTATGCACCACCAGCTGGAGTTAAGCCTTATACCATCCTCGTGGTAGGCGTAAACGGTGTAGGAAAGACTACTACGATTGGGAAACTGGCCTATCAATATAGGATGGCTGGCCATAAAGTAGTTATTGGTGCTGGGGATACCTTTCGTGCCGCAGCAGTAGATCAACTAAAAATTTGGTCAGAACGCGTTGGTTGCGATTTCTACAGCAAAGGTATGAATACCGATCCAGCAGCTGTTGCCTATGAGACAGTTAACTATGCCATAGAAAATGAATGCGATATCTGTATCGTCGATACTGCAGGAAGGCTTCATACTAAGAAAGGTTTGATGGATGAGTTGTCCAAAATCAAAAGGTCGATGAGCAAAAAGCTGGATGGCGCCCCTCATGACGTCATGCTAGTACTAGATGCTACTACTGGTCAAAATGCCATAGAGCAGTGTCGACAGTTTAGTGAGGCGACCGAAGTTAAATCCCTAGCACTTACAAAATTAGACGGAACGGCAAAGGGTGGTGTGGCTATTGGGATAACAGATCAATTTAAAATACCAATTAAATACATCGGCATTGGTGAAGGTATTCATCAGTTGCAAATTTTTAATGAGAAGGCATTTGTGGATTCGCTATTCAACAAGAGCGAGACAAGCTTGAAGTAAACTGCATAAAATCCTATAAAAAAGCCTTGAAATCTAGCGATTTCAAGGCTTTTTTATTTTGTATACTCTACCCTCTCCTTTTAACGAGCACTCTCCGCCTCTGTATCAGGAAGTTGGATTAAATGTCTTAGACCAAGCTTGAGGAATATATTAGACCTTCTGACTTCGTCGATGCCACCTTTAAATACAGGTTTCATCAAATATTGAAACTCTGGTTCTGCGTAGATGGTCCATCGCTCCCCTAGAGGTAATTTACCTGCAAAAGAAAATGTCAATGCGCTATTAAATTTATTGAGTTTGTCTTTATCGAAATCTTCAAAATCTTCAGTTCCAAAATGTAATGAGAAACCTTCATTATGGACTTCAGCTTGATTGATATTGAATAAAAACTGCATGTCGAAACTTGCGGACCAAAATTTCTTATCGAATACTAAGCCTAGGGGCAAACTAGCATACTTTAAAAGATATGTCCCTTCTTTGAAAGTAATAGTTCCTTCATTCCCTTCAATAGTATTTGAGTCAGAAATATCAATCAAATTGACATGCTGTCCATAATTATACTGAGAAAATCCAATTAAGAAATTCCATGGAGACGCTTTTATTGGAAAATGGGCTCTGAACCCAAAGCCAGCTTTATGCGAATTATCTAAAGTATTTGGGTTTGAAAGCCAGAGTGGAGACTCAAGGCTGATGTGCATGTATGGCTCATCACTGTTCTTCTTCCTATTTTTTTGCTGCGCTTCAGCAAGTGGACAACAAATACAAAAACAAACGAGGCACAATGCTACCTTAACTAAGACACAAATCTTTGACACTTCTTAAGAGATTTTAAAAATAAAAAATAAAAATATTACTTACTTAGTTTTCCTTCAGCACATCTCAGAACTCTGGCAGGGTAATCCTCGATTAATCGGTAGTCATGAGTTGCCATAATGACTGACATTTTGTTTTCTTTAGATAGCATAAAGAGTAATTCAAGAATGTCAAGAGCGGTATCTGGGTCTAAATTTCCAGTCGGTTCATCGGCAATCAATAGCTTCGGCTTGTTAAGTAAAGCTCTTGCAATAGCGACACGCTGCTGCTCGCCTCCAGAAATCTCATGCGGCATCTTTTTCAATAAATGAGAAATGCCAACCTGATTGAGAACTTTCCAAATTCGCTTCTCGATGTCCAATTTATTTTTCCAATCTGTAGCTCTGAGCAAAAACTCGAGATTATCGCTTACGGATCTATCAGCTAAGAGTTGAAAATCTTGAAAAACTATACCTATTTGCCTTCGCATCAAAGGTATGTTTTTAGGGGAAATATTTTTTAAGTCGTAACCAAAAATGTGCCCTTGACCACTGCAGAGTGGTAAATCAGCATAGAGGCTTCTTAGCAAAGAAGATTTACCAGAACCGGTCACTCCAATGAGATATGTAAATTGTCCTGCATATATATCCAAATCAACGTCAGCAAGTACAACGTTTTCACGATGCCCTATACCAGCAGACTTCAACTGTGCGAGCAAACGCCCTTCTACAGAAGTCTTGTCTGGAGCTGAATGGTAGGTTTGCATATTCATAATAACTCCTTGACTGTCAAAGATACAACCTACTTTCTAAATAAGAGAATGCAATCATTATTGCCTCCAAAGTATTAACAAATAATGGTCAAAATAATTCCAGATTTATAAAACCATTTTACACAATTTTGATTAATCAGAGTAGTTATAATAGTACTTTTACTCATAAGTTATATAACAGCACTAAATCTGCTAGAAAACTAAGAATTACAAAATATTACAAATTATGAAGAAGATTCATATCATCGGAATTATTATGATACTCTTAGCAGGCGCTGCATTATTCATGGCTTCTGAAGATATAGCTACCTACTCTACATTTGCTCAGGCAGAAAGTGTGGAAGGAAAAATAAAAGTGGCGGGGCAATTGGTTTTAGACAAAGAGATGTACTATAACCCTGAAAAAGATCCAAACTACTTCACTTTTCATATACAAGATGTAGAAGGAACTGAAAAGAAAGTAATACTATACGGGTCTAAGCCGCAAGATTTTGAACTCAGTGAACAAATCGTTTTAACAGGTAGAATGGATGGAGAAAATTTTGTTGCTACGGACATGCTTACAAAATGCCCATCTAAATATAAGGACGACGAAATCTTTCTTCGAGAATCTGACATTTGATTTATCATACATATACGAGCCCTCTGAATGACTGAAGAAATACAATACATTGGTGAACATCTTATTTTTGGACAAATTGGTTATTTCGTCATTATCCTTGGGTTTGTAGCCGCCATATTTTCAAGTGTTGCTTATTTTTTTGCAACCAACAAAGAAGATACTCCTCAATTTAATTCTTGGAGAAAACTAGGTAGAATAGGATTTACCATTCATGGGATATCTATCTATACTACAATAGCCTTGACTTTCCACATCATGATTCAAAAGTACTACGAGTACTCGTACGTATTTGAGCATGTGAGTGATGACCTACCCTTTCGATATATATTTTCCGCTTTTTGGGAAGGCCAAGAAGGGAGCTTTATGCTATGGATGTTTTGGCATATCTTTCTAGGAGCCATAATCATGTTTAGGGCAGGAAAATGGGAAGCCCCCGTGTTATCAGTCTTGATGGCAATTGAGGTATTTATTACTTCCATGATCTTAGGTTTGTATGTTGGTATCTATAAAATCGGTTCGAATCCGCTTGCCCTATTTAGAGATACTTCGGATATGCCGCTGTTCAATAACGAGGATTATGTGTCTATGCTGAGTAAATTTGCAGATGGCTTAAATCCTTTACTTCAAAATTATTGGATGACCATTCATCCACCCACTTTATTCTTAGGATTTGCTAGTACAGCTATTCCTTTTGCCTTTGCCATTGCTGGATTGTGGAGAAAAGATCACAAGGCTTCATTGCAGCCTATGCTCAAATGGGGTTTATTCTCTGGAGCTATTCTAGGAACGGGGATATTGATGGGCGCTGCATGGGCATATGAAGCATTATCATTTGGTGGATACTGGGCATGGGATCCAGTGGAAAATACATCATTGGTGCCATGGCTATTGGTGCTAGCTGGTATACATACCAATCTTATAGCCAGAGCTACTGGATACTCAATCAAAAGTACTTATTTGTTTTATGTGTTGACATTTATTATGATCCTGTATTCTACTACCTTGACACGAAGTGGAATATTGGGAGATACTTCGGCGCATGCATTTACTGAGATGGGGCTTGAAAATCAGTTACTATTATTTATACTTTTCTTCTTTTTTGCCAGTATCGCTTTTATGGCCAAAGGATTCAAAAGCGTGCCTGCTCCGGAAACGGAAGAGACTATATTTTCGAAGGAGTTTTGGATGTTCATTGGCTCTTTAGTTTTATTGTTCTCGGCTATACTCATCACCTTTACCACTTCGATACCGGTATACAATAAGGTAGCAGAGTTATTTGGCTATGATTTGAATCTCACTTCTCCTTTAGAACCCATCAAGCACTATAATAAATACCAAGTATGGATTGCCATTTTTGTGGGCCTATTTAGTGCAGTAAGTCAGTTTTTGCGTTATCGAGAATTTAACTGGCAGGGACATCAAAAGAAATTTTTCATCCACGCGTTTGCTAGTTTAGTCATTACTGGGGTGCTTACTTACATCACTAGCTTATGGATACAGTTAGGTACATGGCAGTATGCGCTAATGTTATTCTTTGGAATATTTACGATTATTTCCAATCTAGATTTGATTACATTTTTAGGAAAAGCCAAGGGGATCAATCTAAGTAGCTTCATAGCTCACGCTGGTTTTGGGTTAATGGTAATAGGTATTCTTGCTTCTGGTCTGAATAAATCCTTTATCTCCACCAACCCTTTTGCACAGAGAGGCCTTTTGCCAGAAGATATGCTCAACGAAAATGTCATCTTGTTTGAAAAAGAACCTATGTTTATCAATGGCTATGAAGTGACCTATGAGGGAGATAGCATAGTAGACAAAACTAGGTACTTCAAGGTAAACTATCAGCGTATAGATAAAGTAGGTAATCGATATGAATCTTTTGATTTGTATCCAAATGCTTTGTACAATCCTCAGTTTACAAAAATTGCGACTTTCAATCCTAGCACTAAGCACTATTTGAATAGGGATATATTTTCTAGAATCTCTGGGTTGGCTCCTGGAGAACAAGATATCGAAGAGGCTCAAGCCATAGAAGATAGTTTAAACTACTACAACTATAGTGCATTCCTAAATACACCTATAGAAGTGTTTGACACTGTGAAGGTCAAGGAATTTGGATTAGATACCACAGTTATTAAAAGATTCCTAGTCACTATAAAGGAAGTGAATAGATCTCCTGTACATCATGAGTATAAGCCTGAAGTAGGCGATCTGGCGGTAGGTTTAAAAATGAATATTCAGTTTCCAGAGGATAACAAGAGCTATGACATGGAGCCGGTGATTGTATTGAGAGGGTCTCTACTATTTAATTATGCCGCGCAGGTAAATCAACTGGCTACGAAAGTTAAGTTGAATGAAAAAACTTTAGATGCTATCTTCACTCCAGAAGATGAACTAGGCTACCAATCTTTTGAATTGAAACCAGGTGATAATTTGAATTACAATGGTTACAAGATAGATTTTTTAAATTTTGAAAAGGAGCCTACTCATTCTGCCTACATAAAGACTGATAATGATATAGCTGTAGGAGCTTCTCTAGAAATTACTGATAAAGAAGGTCAAATATTTAATGCACAACCTATTTACTTAATAAGAAATAATAAGCCTTTCATCATTAAAGATGAGGTATCAAACTTAGGTTTGCATTTCCAATTCGTAAACATTGATCCTAAGACAGGAATAGTAACGATTAATATTGCTCAACACAAAAAGCTAAACAAGATTGATTTTGAACTAGCAGCTAACTCATTTAGAAATGACTATATCGTCTTAGAAGCTGTTGTTTTTCCCGGGATTAACTTTGTTTGGTTAGGAACCTGCATGATGATGCTAGGACTTTTTGTAGGTATGGGCAGAAGATTGCGTGAAAAAGTAGCATGAAAAAAGTAGCTTTAATCGGAGCTGGTAATGTTAATTGGCATCTGGGCTCTGCCCTATCAGCGAAGCATTACCATGTATGTCAGGTATATAGCAAGACGCGTACATCTGCACAAAGTTTAGCTAAAAAACTGGATTGTAAATTCACAACTAGTCTGCAAAAAATAGATACAACAGCTGATGTTATTTTGATTGCGGTAAGTGACGACGCTATAGCGGAAGTATCTAAGTCTCTGTCATACTTAGAAGATCCTCATAAACTTTTTATTCATACTTCTGGAAGTAAACCATTATCTATATTATCAAAATACTTTACAAATTGCGGTGTTTGCTGGCCCCCTCAGTCTATCCGAAAGGAAAAGAAAATTAATATCAAGATGACACCCTTTATAGTGGTCTCGGATCTGAAATCCGAAAAAGAAATGATGCAATTCGCTAAAAGGATGACTACAAAAGTTACCCTACTTAGTGAAGAACAAAAAAGTAGATTGCACTTAGCAGCGGTATTCGCTAATAATTTTACGAATCACTTATTCAGCATTGTTTATAAAATGTGTGCAGATCATGACTTGGATTTTGCTTTACTGAATCCTATCATCCAACAAACCATAGAAAAAATTAACCAGGGAGATCCAAATGAAAACCAGACGGGTCCAGCCATCCGAGGAGATCAGAAAACGATACAAGCGCACTACAAATTACTCAAGGAAAATCCAGCCCTCAAGAAAGTATACACCCTCTTATCTAAGAGTATTAATCCAAAAATAAAATAGTACAAGATGCGAATCGTCGGAGAAATCCCCCACTCTACATATAAAATTACAGTATTTCAAATGAATAATAAATTCACTATTCAGTTTGAAGATGGCCAACAGAGCCAGCTCTATAAGGTACCCGATGTAGCGTACCTAAAAAACTTTAACCAAGTAAAAGAATTGGTGGATGGTGCCTTTTTAAACGAGATCGATAAAATATTCATGTTTATGTCTACTGCCAAAAAAACGGCTGTCGATCAGATCGTCAATCGGTCTATCGAAAATGAATTTGATAATATCATTTAAGTAAATTCTTGTTAGTAGAGTTTCGTTCAATTCTTTCATTAATAAGGTAGGATGTTCAGAAATATCATATTGCGTTGAGTTAAAATAATCTACATCTTAAAATCTCTAAATGATTACACCATATTTAATATTATTGCTTTAAAAACGGGGTGATTCTTAGACTCAATTTGTCATGATTTTTAAAAGAAAATCACGCCAAATTGGTTCTTGCCACATCAATTCCCAGGGTTGCCACCCTGGGCTATAGTATTCCCACCCCTGCCGGGGTTCTTCTCTTACTTCTGATTATACCTAAGGTAAGTTCATATCCTAAAAACCCCTCTCTTTTTGGGCTAGGGGTGGGAATGATATAGTCCGAAAGTCGACCCCAAGGGAGACTGAAGGACCGTAGCGAAGCGGAGTCATGGACGACCCGCCCATTACCTATTTGCCCTTTTCGGGGCAAATAGGTAATGGGAGCCCCCAAACTAAGCCCTACGAATTCACACTAAACATTATTATACAACTGCTGTTATATCATAAAAGAAAAATATGTTTGGTTTTTTAAAGAAGAATCCGCTGAAGGAATTGCAAAAAGAATATAAGCAAAAGTCTGAGGAGGCTATGCAGATTCAGCGTAGTGGTGATTTGCGTCTATATGCTACTGTTGTGGCTGAACTAGAAGAGATCGAGAAAAAAATTGCTGAGCTAACTGCAAAGTAATCCGACCTTAAGCTAACATTCCTTTTATAAGATTGATCACAAGGCCTGCCGCCTTATCAACATCTCCGTTGTTATTAATGATCAAATCTGTTTCCTTTTTATGTGGTTCAATGTATTTCATATAGGATGGCAGTACATGATGTTCGTACCGATATAATACATCATCTAATGGATAGTTGCGCTCAGTCCGATCTCGCTGAATCCGTCTAATTACCTTCAAAGAATCTTTAGTATCTATAAAAACAGTTAAGTCCATCATCTCCTTTAGCGACTCAGAATGTAAGATGAAAAGTCCTTCGACTATAATGATCGGAGCGGAAGCAATATGCTTTATCTCGGCTTCAGCTTCTGCATTGTTAAACACATACTCTTTTAAAGACAGCGATTCTCCGGATATAAGCTGGTTAAGACTAGCTTGAAATTTATTGATGTCAATCGAGGTCAGGCGATCGAAGTCTACTACTCCGTTTTCATCCTTGACCTGCTCTTCTCTAGGGATGTAAAAATCATCTTGCGAAAGTAAGCAAATCTGGTCCGCACTAAAAGCTTGTCGCACCAGATGAACTAAAGTCGTTTTACCAGATCCTGAGCCCCCACAGACTCCTATCACGTAAGGTTTTTGCATGTAGTAAAAGTAGCTTTTGTTAGAGAATTGAGCAAATCTGAAGATCAGAAACGCGGCTCGATATTTCAATATGTGCGTGGCAATCGCTACATTTGAATCAATCAACGTCAGAACGAGAAAATGGATTTAATAATTGATATACTACGTGGTAGCCTTGGAATTGGTGTGATGTTAGGTGTGTGCTTTTTGCTGAGCAATAATCGAGGTGCAATCAATTGGAAATTGGTCCTTGGAGGGCTTTTTCTGCAGCTTGTGTTGGCAATATTGATTCTTAGAGTTCCTATTATATATGGTTTTTTTAAAGTAATAGCAGATGCATTTGTAGCTCTACTCGGTTATGCCGAAGCAGGTGCAAGCTTTGTATTTGGAAGTTGGCCTGATGAAGCATACATTCAATCCACTAACTTTGCAACTGGTATGCAAGTCTCCTATAAATTGGGCTATATGTTCGCCTTCAAGGTGTTGCCAACTATTATTTTCTTTTCTGCTTTTTCTGCTATACTTTATTACCTCGGAATTTTGCAAATGATCATCTATGGCTTTGCAAAGGTGATGAGCAAGGTGATGAAATTGTCTGGTGCAGAAAGTATCGCTGCGGCTGCCAATGTATTCATAGGGCAGACAGAGGCCCCGCTAGTCATCAAGCCTTTCTTAGAAAAGATGACTCGATCTGAAATTATGTGCCTGATGACAGGGGGGATGGCTACTATAGCAGGTGGTGTTTTTGCATTGTTTGTATCTATCATAGGAGATGAGTATGCGATACATTTCCTCACAGCATCCATCATCTCTGCCCCTGCCGCAATCGTCGCCGCTAAAATAATGTATCCAGAAGTGGAGCCTGACAAAGTTGACACGGACGTAAAAATACCACAAGAAAAAATCGGTAATAATCTTCTGGATGCTATCGCTCTTGGTACCACAGATGGTGTAAAACTTGCCGTAAACGTGGGCGCCATGCTACTGGTTTTTATTTCTTTGGTGGCACTAGTAAATGGTTTTCTATTGTGGATAGGTGATTTGATAGTTCTAGAGGAGATATTAGTAGAAGGAGTACCAGAAGATTTTACTTTTAATGACAAAATATCTCAAATCACTGAGGGGCGATTTGTTGGATTTAATCTCGAATATATTTTGGGATTACTCTTTGCGCCAATTGCTTGGTTATTGGGTGTAGAATATTCGGATATTACTTTAGTTGGCCAACTATTAGGCAAAAAGACTGTCATCAATGAAGTCATTGGATACATTGACCTGCAGGTTTTGATGGCTGATCCGAACGTTAATCTTAGCCCGAAGTCAATCATCATTGCCACTTACGCCCTTTGTGGATTTTCTAATTTTTCTTCGATTGGTATCCAGATCGGTGGCATAAGTTCATTGGCACCTAGTCAAAGACCCACCTTGACTGAACTAGGCGTAAAGGCACTAATTGGCGGTACAGTAGCCTGCTTCATTACAGGAGCAATCGCAGGAATTGTAGTACAGTAAACTTTACACGACATATTTTACTTCTTTGAGCACTTTGTTGATTTGCTTGCGGTGCCTAGCGAAATGTAATTCAAAAAATATAAGCATATTTTTAGGAGTCAACTTTCCGACTAAGCCATGTTTATATAATTCGGTTTTGAGCAGGTCATCAGGCATTTGATTTAAAAATTCTTCTAATTCTGCTCTATTATCTTTCCATTTTTTGAGTACTTCCCAAAATCGAATATCTACCGGCATGTTGCTTTCCCCTACTATTTTTGGCGCTTTTACTTTGATAGGAAAACGGATAAAGGTCTTTAAATAACCAGCCCTCATAGCCTGTTTGAAACCTGCCTTTGGTATCTCTTCACCGAAAGATAATTTCTTTTTTACATAGGCCAAAGATGCTTCTTCTACTAATACTATATGGTATATCACTTGTAAAACGGACCAGCCTCCTTTTGCAGGATTTTCGTTGAGAACAGTATCAGGTTGATCTTTTATCTCTTCTAATAGATCGACCATACTCTTTTGGAGTCTAGCATAAATGGGGCTTAAGGAGGAATGCATAGGTGCGTTTTTAGAGTAATATTCTATTGATGAGTCCGCTCCGAAAAGTCACGAAACCATAAAATGACTCTTTTGCGATATTTTCCATTTTCTCAATCCACTGATGCTCAGGCATCACTGAATTTCGAGAATAGAAAATTTCATCCAAAATAGCCCATTTTCTACAATCCGCTACTTTCTGGAGCGGACTCATTGATTATAAATCTTAGGATTCAGTTTATATACCTTAGTATCGTGTTGTTCCTCTTTCCAAAAATTGTAATCCTCAATTAGGCGAACAAGGTTAGAAAATCTAAATTTCTGTTTTCCAATAGAATCGTGGAGTGCAATATACTTTTTAAATATTTTTTTGGATTCTGTTTCAAAGTTATCTTCTTCGATTTGAGCGACTTCGGTACCGCCTACAAGTATCACATAGCGGGTTGTCACTGGCATATTTACATTGTTTCCTGATTCATAGAGAAATTTGTATACAGAATAATACCCTTCTAAAACGACTACCTCTATTAAAGACTCATTTGTGGCAAAAACTTTGGCTGGGCGCTCAAACTCATATTTTACAAAGTGGCGCCAATTTTCTTCTTCTTTTACAAACTCATTTTTCTTTTGACCCAAAAAACCATATCCGTTTAAATCTTTGATCTTTATAGTTCTGTACTTTTTGGCTGATTTTTTTTCACTAAATTTCACTTTCACTTCACTATTCAAATCTCCTAATACTTCTATAAAGCCTTCCTTTTTTTGATTATCGTTATCTAGGATATAACCAGTTACTCGTTCCCCTTTTTGGCCAATAGCAAAGTTGGTTGCTAAAATCATCAAAAGGAGCACTCCATGCATTCGTAAAATATTCATATGTCTCGTAATATCTTTAATTTGGGCAAGATATAGCCTATTTCGCGATTTATACCAATCAAAATGAGGGTATGAAAAATATTAAGCGCCATTCGCTGATAAGTTTCAATAAACTCTTTTGATTTAGCAAGTGCTTTGGTAATTTTAGTAAAATTTTAAAACATTATGCATAAGTATATAATAGTCCTTTTTTCTACCTTAATGGTTCACTCTTTTGCGTATTCTCAAGACAATAAAGAAAAATGGAACGTTTCGGAGCCCCCTTATTCACATAAAGAAATCACCTTTACTACCAAGGAAGGAACCTGGATGAATCTCGATGTTAGCCCTGATGGTAGCACTATTGCTTTTGATATGTTAGGCGACATTTACACGATGCCCATAACTGGCGGAAATGCTAAGGTACTCAGAAAAGGTTTGCCTTATGAAGTACAACCTCGATTCAGCCCAGATGGAAAACAAATTATGTTCACCTCTGATGCAGGAGGTGGAGACAACATTTGGGTAATGGATAAGGATGGACAAAATGCCAAGCAAATCACTAAGGAAAAGTTTAGGTTATTGAACAATCCTGCTTGGGCGCCAGATGGCCAATATTTTGTAGCTAGAAAACATTTCACTTCTACCCGTTCATTGGGAGCAGGAGAAATATGGATGTACCATATAACGGGTGGTGAAGGGGTTCAGCTGACCAAACGAAAAAATGACCAGCAGGATGTTAATGAACCAGTTATTTCTGCTGATGGCAATTTCATTTATTACTCTGAAGATGTATATCCTGGTGGATACTTCCAATATAATAAAGATCCGAACGATCAGATTTACAGCATCAAAAAGTACGACCGCCTAAAGGGGACTACTGAGAATGTATTAGGAGGACCAGGTGGAGCCTGTCGTCCACAGTTATCCAATGCATCTGATCGCATCGCTTATGTTCGAAGGGTTAGAGATAAAACAGTACTTTTTGTACACAAACTTGAAACAGGAGAAGACTTTCCTGTTTGGGATGGATTGAGCAAAGACCAACAAGAAGCTTGGGCAATCTTTGGTGCGTACACAGGATTTGATTGGATGCCGGATGATAAGTCCATTGTCATCTGGGGGCAAGGAAAAATATGGAAGGTAGATGCACAGTCTGGCAAGGCTACAGAAATTCCTTTTTCTGTAACAGCGGAGCATAAATTAGCGGAGACGACTTTATTTAAACAAAAAGTCTTTGAAGAAAAATTTAGTGTGAAAGCAATAAGACATGCCGTCACCTCCCCTGATGAATCAATACTTGTCTTTAATGCAGCTGGCTATTTGTGGAAGAAAAAACTACCTAATGGAAAACCTAAACGTATCACCAAGTCCAAAGATGTATTTGAATTTGAACCTTGCTTCTCACCAGATGGCAATGAAATAGTCTATGTCACTTGGAGCGATGAGAACTTTGGAACCATCAATAAACTTAATATTCAATCTGGAAAATCTAGTATCATCAGTACGCAAAAAGGAATCTACCGAACGCCTCGCTTCTCCCAGGATGGTAAGCAAATAGTTTATGTCAAGGAACCAGGCAATGGACATCAAGGATTTACTTTTGCGGTAAAACCTGGCGTATACAGAATGGATAAAAATGGCGGGAATGTGCAATTTGTTTCTAAGTCTGGTGAGAATCCAAGATTCAACGCCAAGGGAGATAGAATCTTTTTACAAAAAGGAGGCTACCTATTCGGTAGTTTGAAAAAGTCTTATGTAAGTGTCGACCTCAATGGTGAAGATGAGCAAGTTATTTTCAATACAAAATATACAAACCAATTTGTGCCTAGTCCAGACAACAAATGGATTGCTTTTACAGAATTGCACAAGGCTTATATCGCACCTATGCCGAGTATTGGCCAAGCCGTTGGACTATCTGCGAATACCAAGATGGTTCCAGTTTCTCAAATCGCAAGAGATGCAGGGATAAATCTTCATTGGTCTTCAGATAGTAAGAAGATAAATTGGACGATTGGTGAAGCTTACTTCAGCAATGAGATTAAAGATCGCTTTACTTTCTTACCGAATGCGGTGGACAGTATTCCGCCTCTGGATACCATTGGTATACAGATAGGATTGACTTTAGAAACAGACACACCTGGTGGTAGCATTGCGATGACGAATGCGACAATCATCACTATGAACGGCGACGAGATCATTGAAAACGGAACCATCCTCATAGAAGGCAACCGCATCAAAGATATAGGTAATGCCGATGCTATAAAAGTACCTAGTGGAGCGACGACTATCGACTGCTCGGGAAAAACTATTATGCCGGGCATCATAGATGTGCATGCACATCTTGGAGCCTTCCGTTTTGGCTTGAGCCCTCAAAAGCACTGGCAGTATTATGCCAATCTCGCTTACGGAGTTACGACGACCCACGATCCATCCTCTAATACGGAGATGACTTTCTCCCAAGCAGAGATGGTAAAAGCAGGCCACATGGTAGGGCCCAGAATATATTCAACTGGCACTATTTTGTATGGAGCAGATGGAGACTTTAAAGCAGAGATCAATAATCTTGAAGATGCTCGCTCAGCCTTGAGAAGAACCCAAGCCTTTGGTGCGTTTAGTGTCAAATCTTATAATCAACCCCGAAGAGAGCAAAGACAGCAAATCATCAAAGCGGCCAAAGAACTAGGTGTAAATGTATATCCAGAGGGAGGCTCTCACTTTTTTCACAATATGACTATGGTAGCGGATGGACATACGAGTGTCGAGCATAATATCCCCGTAGCGCCACTATACAACGATGTAATTCAGTTTTGGTCAAACACTAAGACGGGCAATACCCCAACGCTTATTGTCAATTACGGTGGGGTCAACGGCGAGTTCTATTGGTACCAAAAGACGAACGTTTGGGAGAAAGAAAGGCTTTTAGCATTTACCCCAAGAGCCTTGGTAGATTCGCGTTCAAGACATCGTACTATGATCCCAGATGAAGAATATGAAAATGGACACTTGCTTACTTCTCGTTCTTGTACTAAGCTACAAAACGCAGGAGTCAATATGCATCTAGGTTCTCATGGTCAGCTACAAGGTCTGGGCGCTCACTGGGAGCTTTGGATGCTACAACAGGGTGGTATGTCCAATCATCAGGCCCTCAAAGCGGCGACTATTCAAGGAGCCAGTTATATTGGTATGGATGACGAGATTGGATCTTTGGAAAAAGGCAAACTAGCCGATTTGATCGTCCTAGAAAAGAATCCTTTAGAGGATATCCAAAATTCAGAATTCGTTCAATACACCATGATCAATGGTCGCTTGTACGATGCTGCCACGATGAATGAAATCGGAAACGAAGATATTACCAGAAGCAAATTTTATTGGGAACTAGAAGGATCAGGAAATGCGTATCCATTCTATCAAAGCAGTGGTAGTTTTATGAAACCACAATGTCATTGTAGATTATAAGAATATTAATTGGGGAGTGCCCCTAGCTCGACAGATCTATACGTCCGTAAAAGCGAATAGGTCTGTCGAGCTAGGGTCGGGCTCTTGCGTGGTGCCCGTCTAGATTGAAAAAATCTAGACTGCTGCTTAAAAAAGCAGCACACTATCGATCCCTCACTCAAAAAAAAGAATCCCGTCAAAAAATTAAAAAAAGATATCGCAGCTTGTAAAATTTGTGCATCCGCCATGGGTCATGAAGCCAGACCCGTCTGCACCTTTTCTAGAACTAGTAAAATAATAATCATAGGCCAAGCGCCAGGCACCAAGGTACACGCCTCTGGTATTCCATGGGATGATAAAAGTGGAGAAAATTTACGTGCATGGATGGATGTAGATAAGGATATTTTTTATGATGAAAATCAGATAGCCATAGTACCAATGGGATTCTGCTATCCAGGTAAGGGCAAGTCTGGAGATCTCCCTCCCCGCAAAGAATGCGCACCGCTATGGCATGAATCTATATTCGCAAGCATACAAAATGTGAGGCTGATCCTACTCATAGGTAAGTATGCCCAAGACTATTATCTCCAGAAAAACACTAAATCTAATTTAACGGAAACCGTAAGGCACTTCAACGAGTACCTTCCAAAATACTTTGTACTGCCCCACCCTTCGCCGAGAAACAATATATGGATGAAGAAAAACGAATGGTTTAAAAAAGAAGTATTGCCAACCCTAAAACTAGAGGTCAAGGCCGCACTGAGTTCTTGATAAATTAGATGCAGTTTCCTTGTGTTTGTACAGAATGTTTGTCTAAATAATTGTGCTGATTGGAATAACAAAGTAGAGATTTATTTCTTCTGTAGCGCTACCCCACACCTCGCTCTAAATTTTTTCCCAGGCTTGAGCACATGCAATCCTTTCAAGTTATTATGCGCATCGATATTGCAGCTCATCGGCTCAAATGCAATGCTTTGTCTATCCTCTGGAGTATAAATTTGTAAGTAGTTAAATTTATCAGGCTTCGTCTCCTGATAATAACGCATTTTATACGTGTCATTCTCTAAAATGACGGAGGTGAAATCAGTATCCTTTTCGATAAGAAATGCGGTATCAAATTGAGACTCCTTTATAGGTTTGCACTTAGTATATTCTTTAAAAGGGTTTGTTTTCCCAGTTGGAATCATGGCCTCATCTATTTCTATTTTTTTACACTTTGGCATACACAGGCCGCATTCGTCAATCTTTTGCCCTAAGGTGAAATATGGATGCCAACCGATACCCAATGGGGCTACTGTATTTCCAGTATTCTGAATTTCAAAACCTAACTGACATTTATAAGGATCAATGCTGATGTCTAATCTGATGGAGTAAGGAAAAGGAAAGTAGTCTTGCGCCCCATCGTACTGATACTCTAGACTTAAATTCAAAGCGCTGCCCGCTTCTTCCCTAACCAATCTAAAGCCATCTTCAATCCGCATCCCATGTAAAGCATTATTGAATGTATGGTCATTGATGGGAAATTGGTAGGTCTTATCCTCAAAAGTAAATTTACCTGCTTTCAGTCGATTAGGAAAAGGAGCCAGAACACTACTTTTATAACTTGCATTCTCCTCAAAGTCCTCTTTGGAATTTATCCCATTCATCAAAGAAACCCCTTGCAAGATGATGTCTATGACAAGTCCTTTTTCTGGGAGAATGTCTATTCCTATTTCTCCTTTATCGTCACGGTATTGATTTACATTGTAGCCAAATTGCTCAACGACCTTTTTAGAAAAGACAGGGCTTGCCATACGCGGGAGTGTGTGTTGGTTTTTTACAATGGTTCAGCAATAAATTTTAAATTCCTGAAAACTAGCGCATTAAAGTTATAGCAGTTGATTGTATCGCTTGCCATTAACCCAGCATGTACTAAATCTCGATTTATAATTTTTCGGTAATTCCCGAACCATTCTTTTGAATACCGTAAATATAAAAAAATAGGCTTGTAAGATTATGCTTACAAGCCTATTTGATGATACAATTTTTTATCGCGTACTTATTGCTTTATAATTTTTACTGCTTGAAATTGCTCATCACCCGATGTCAAGTTTATCATGTATACGCCCGCATCATATTGCTGTCCCAATTCTATCTGAGTAGTACTTTCCAATTGAATCGTTTCTACATGCTGACCAAGGATATTAGTCACTACAATTTGACCAGTGATTGATTCATCAAAATTCAAAGTTGTAGACTGTCCAAATGGATTCGGACGGGTAGTGAATATCTGACTAGCTATTAAGTCTCTCGTACTTGTAGACGTCTCGGTTACTAAAAATTGATCTAGTCCAGCTTCGACTAAATGTCCAGGATCAAAATCACTTGACTCTACAATAAACTGCATGGTAGAGCTTAGCGTCACAAGATCGCTTGGTAAAAATGAATTTGTAGGTCTCCATACTCCTTCAGAATCAACTACTGTCAATATTTCAACATCAGCCGTATCTACTCCATTCGTAATTCTTACTCTGACATCGTCATTCGGTGTAGAATTCCCCCCAGCATTAACAAACCATAAACGGTATGAAATACTTGGAGTGACAAATTGAGTTAAATCCATCATTGGAGACATTAATCTAACTGTTCCTCCATCAATATCAGCAGTCCCAGCGCCTCCTTCTGCATTCCCTGTGATGTATGCTTTATTTCCTATATCTCCTTCCACATCTACGTTTGGATTACTGAAGCCTCCTCCAGTAGTCGTTCCAATAGGCACATCTCTAACCCAGGCACCCGTTTCAGCAAAGTTTTCCACTGTCCAACCTAGGTCTACTATAAAGTCATCCATTATTTGTTCGCCCAAAAGAATATCAATGGATTGGTCTGCATCTAAAGTAAGTGCAGGATTGAATTCAATGTTCTCAAATCCCCATGCACCTGCAAATACGCTGTACTCCCCTTCCAGCACACTGTTTAAAACAAACACTCCATTTGCATCTGTAGAAACTTCTATTTCGAAAGCTTCACTTTGCAAAAGCACACTAGCATTTTCAATAGGACTATTGTCAATGCTTGAACTCACTGTGCCAGTGATATTGTATCGCGCGCTCGGTACTAAGGCCACATCCAATATAGTCACTTCTCCTCTATTGATAGTCGCAGGAACTGTTTGTGTAACATATCCTAATGCGCTAAAAGTAACCATTACTTGGCCAGGTTCAGCGAGTCCCGTTTTATAATCTCCAAGCGCGTTGGTATTCTCTGCATTTAGCTGTGGACTATCAATGACAACTTCTACATCTCCTAGGGCAAAGCCTGTACTAGCATCTGTCACATTCCCTTCTAAGTAAGCAGCTCTAACATAATCCACGTCAAATACATACAAACCAGAATTTATATCTGATACTAGTACAAGACCGGAAGGAAGGAAAGGAGTAGCTCCCCATGCGCCTTGAAAACCTCCACCATCTGGTTGGAATGTATCAAAAAATGCAACTTCCACTAAGTTTTCTGGTCTATTACCGTCTATAATACGTACTCCATCCGTATACCAACTCGTCACAAGATAACCGTTGAGGTAGTGGGTATTATGTGGGATTGATCCAGAATCAATTGAGGTACCCGGTCTAAATGAATCTAACCTTCTAATATCTGTCAAGTCAGAAATATCATAAGAATCAACATAAGCGTTCGCACGCTCATCTGTGGTAAATAAAAAATTATTATCAGTAGACACCCAAGCATTGTGCGTGAACAACATCGTAGTATTTTGAGTCGCAAGAGTGGTAGGATTGGCTCTATCTGTAACATCTGCGATAGAGAAAAAACCAGCAAATATATCTGAGCTGTACATTAAGTTGTCTTGAACCATCACATCATGGGATAGTCTTGCATCCGCTGCACTGACAAATTGAGGTTGCCCAGGATTTGAGAAGAGATCAATGATTAATACCCCTCCACTATTCAAGTTGCAACCAGACAAATATCCATAGCCCAATTCATCAATAAAGATATTATGGCATGAACCAAGTGTACCAATTGCTCCATTTATATCTAATTCAGGTTGCCAAAACTCCGCTGTAATATTTTCAGGAGCCTCACTCATATCAATGACCAATAGACCATCCGCACCCGTATCATTTGTCACGTACACAAATTCTCCAAAATGCTTCATATCTCTCCAGGTAGAAGGATTACCAGGAAAAGCAGCCACCTCTACAGGATTGCTAGGATCTCGCAAATCTACAATAGAAGCAGTATTCCGTGTTCCTACTATAGCATACTCGTCTCCATTTGGAGCCACATATCCCCATATATCACTGAGATTTTCAGTATATTGAAGATTAGAGATCAGTTCCATGTTTAAAGACTCTTGGGCATTCATTACTATAGAAGTCAAAAAAAGTAAAGCGATCGAAAAAATTCTGTTCATATTCGTATTATTTTTTTCTGTTAGTCGTAATATCAGTATAAAAACCAATAATCCATTGAAATTAAAGCACCTGATGTGACCTAATGCAAAAGGACTGACGAAAGTACGTAATAAAAGGAATTTATTTGGTCAAAATGACAACTGTTAGTCTACTAGTGCACAGTAAATTCTCGTCTTCATCTCTTATATTTATTTGCCATACGTGGATTTTGTGCCCTATTCTTACTGGTTCTACTCTACCGGTGACTATTTGGCCTTCTTTTGCAGATTTTAGATGATTTGCATTGATCTCTAGCCCCACAACTTGATGTCCTTCCACAGAAGAGATAATGTTAGACGCGACACTCCCTAAAGTCTCTGCTAGCGCAACTGAAGCACCTCCATGCAAAATTCTAAAAGGCTGAACTGTCTTATGAGATACCGGCATGGTGGCCTCCAAATAATCATCTCCAATAGCAGAAAATGAAATTTCTAAATGTTCTACCATTGTATTTTTGCTGGTTTCATTTAGAATCTCTAAACTTGGCTTTACTTTCCAGATCATAAAAAATTAGTTTGTATGCAGATTTATCACAACCCAAGATGCAGAAAAAGTAGAGAAACTCTAGCGCTACTAGAAGAGAAAGGAATAAATCCTGAAATAGTTTTGTACTTAGACCATCCTCCTTCAAAAAATGAGCTGACAGAAATAATAGCAAAACTGGGTATCGAAGCAGAACAATTGGTTCGTAAAACGGAAGCTATTTATAAAGAAAATTACAAGGGTAAAACACTTACAGAATCCCAATGGGTCAAGGCAATGCTTGAGCATCCTAAACTGATAGAAAGACCTATCGTCATCAAAGGCAAAAAAGCGATGATTGGCAGACCACCAGAAAGAGTACTCGACATTTTGTAAGCTTAGTTTGAACGTTCGATAAGAAAGATTAGGGTGATGATACCAGTAGCTTGGGCAATAGCATCTCCGAATACTTTGCCCCAGTTAACATCTTCTTGAGTTTGACACTTTATATGCTTCAAGTCCTCTCAATGCCCTATAAACATTGATAAGTTGTATGAATATTTTCAAATATGTAGTGAGCCGATTTTTTTAAACACTGCATAACTTGGCGGAAATTACTTATAGCTTTGT
>CAKZVJ010000266.1 GCA_937923345.1 uncultured Saprospiraceae bacterium | reverse complement strand
TGGCATTGAATAGATTAAAATCTTTTGAAGATCCTAAAACTAGCATAAGGCGCCGATCAAGAAAATGCGCTATGGACAATAAGTACTTAGAGAAAATACTCCAAAATTGATGCGTTTTCCCTGGGGTTGCCACCCTGGGCTTTAATATGGCCACCCCCCGAAAAAAATCGGGGCCAGCTCTCCGGGGTTCTTCTCTTACTTCTGAACATTCCTAAGGTTTTTATAACTTGTTCCATAAGCAGCGTGTTCTTTTTAACACCTGAGCAGCCTTAGACTTTTCTCTTTTATACAAGGCACCTAAGGTTGTAACAGCTATAACCTAGACACCTAGACACCTAGACACCTAGACACCTAGACACCTAGACACCTAGACCACCTAGACCACCTAGACCACCTAAAAACCTACTTCACTCGTTCCAAACTTCCATTTACTTTTTGCATTAAGAAAGCACCAGGATAGCCCTGATTTTGCAAGTTACGCATGACTGCCTGCGCTTCGGATATATTGGTAAATCCAGATAGGTAAAACACGGTCAAACCATTGCTTAGTGTCGTTTCAATTTTACCATATCTGTTTAATAATTCTCTATCTACGTTACCGGTATTTTTAAGTGCTGCCAACCTGATTTTATATTCAGAAACAGCAGGGCCTGTATTACGAGCAGTAAACAATTCTTCAGATCCCGACTTATTAGTGTCTCCTTCTTCCGCCACCACATAGGCCGATCCATACCCCGCAGCTCTGATTTCTGACTTAGCAGATTCTGCTTCAGCCTTAGTACCGAATACCCCCACTCTTACACGGTTGTAATCGGAACCTTCTTTGATATATACCTTACCAATGTTGGTTAATTTTGCTTTATACTGGGTCAAATCTACGGGCTTATTTGGCTTGATAGCGGCTAATTGCACGGCAAAGCCTTGGCTAATGCCCGTGGAATATGCTGGTCCAGATCTAGATGGAGTAGAATAAGTAGGTGCTGGTGTAGTTGGGCTCGGCGATGCAGTTGGCCTCGATATGGCTGGAGCAACAGTCGATGGCTTAGGCTGATTTGGGCTGCTAGCCACAGCTACATTTTCTTTCTTTAACAAAACTGACCCAATTACATCTTTCGACACTCTAGTCCCTGTGTTAATTGTTTTAGTATTGCTTTGAAATCCTTGCTTGAAATATCTAATCTGGTATGTGTACCCAGAGATCAATTTACTACTGAAGGATCCGCTTAAGTCTGTTACATGATTCTGCACTTCTTTGGTTGCCATATTTTCGATAGCCACTTTCACATCTGCTAAGCCACGGCCAGTATTCTGATCAAGAACTTGACCGATAACAGTAGGGAAGCTAGACTCCAACATAACAGTATATTCTTTGCCCCTAGCTTTTGAAATTTCCACAAAGCTGATTTCGTAGCCAGGTTTTTCTAGTCTGATACGGCAACCGCTATCCTCAATAAGTTGAAAAACAAATTGACCATTGGCATCCGTAAAAGTCTGACTACCTCCGCAGGCGCTTAAATCCAAAGCTACCCGTTGAATACTATTATTATTTAAAGCATCTTTTACGTTTAGAACATAATTCTGATCTGGCTTGGAACTTTGATACAAATCTTCTAATCCATTACCAGACGGACGATTAGAAATAAAATAGCCCTTATTACTCACAGGATTAAATACAAAGCCATAATCATCGCGAGATGAATTTACTTCTTGTCCTTGGTGAAATACTTTCGTATAAGAATCACCTATCTTATTAGCTCTATAGATATCAAATCCACCATAGCCTACATTCCAATTGGACGAATAATATAAACTTTCACCGGTAGAGAAAGGTGAAATTTCGTCTCCAGGTGTATTTATTCTTGAGCCCATATTTACTGGAAAGGACCAGTTGGCCCCACTATTGATACTGAGATATATGTCTTGTCCTCCAAAACCATCGGACCTATTTGAACTAAAATAAAGGGTAGATCCATCCGCAGATAAGGACGGGTAAGAGCAATTGAATCCTGAATCTGTATGGGTGTACTTTACGGGATTGACCCATTGTCCTGTCGGTGAAACTGCTGCAATAAATAACTCATCATCCAATCCTGCTTCAGGTATTTGTCTCTGACCAAAATAAGTAGCCTGTTTTGTATAGCAAACCATCTGTCCATTTCCAGAAAAGCTAAAGTAAGACACTCCACTTAGATCAATTCCAACAGAGACTTGTTCCACTTTCCCATCTGCCAATATTTTATTGATTGACTTTCCTTTGCTAGCATGGTTTTGCAAAAAATAAACATCACTCCCCACCAAAGAAACAGCCATTTCTGCTTGACTACTATTTTGCTTCATGAATTGCACATCATATATCGGTGCTATTTTATTTATTAGCTCGAGTTTATCTAATTGAGCAACGTAATGTCCGCTCGTTTTTTGATCTACTTGCGCATAGTGCGTAAACCATTGACGCGCCGCTGGCACATTATCCAAAGCCATCAAAGTTTTTGCATATTGCAAGATATACTTGCCTTGCAGCTGATTAGCAGATATCGCTTTATCGTAATAGGACTGCGCCTGCTTCATCTGATTGAGCATATAATAGCACTCCCCGATTCGAGCCATCAGCTTTCCATCCGAACTCCTCTTTTCAGCAGTCTTCAATAGATTTCTAAGTTCTTTTTTGTAGTCCTTGAGCTCCTCTATATTGGTCCACGACATTTGTGCGACCCCTTGAAAAAAAGAGAGTGTAAAAATTAACAGGACTATACTTTGTCTAAAACGAAATAACATATTCTGATAAATTGTAGTAGTTGTATTTATTAGCTTGAGGGGAGCAATGATTCTATGTGAATCAGCTGGAAAATTACGCTAATTATCACATATAATAGCTATAAATATGATTTTTTTATCATATATAAGCTTTATACAACATATAAAGATATTACCTCTTATGGACTCTTTTCAGAGACAGTAGATTGATGGCGTTGCTTGGCAAATTTGCCCACTCCGCGCCTGCACACAAAGCTGTTTGATCATAATACAAGAAGATAATTGGGCTTTCTTCTATCAAAATGGCCTCCATTTGGTGATATAAACTATACCGAATGGAGTCATTATTTTCTTTTAGAGCAGACTCATAGAGGGTATCAAAAGCAAGGTTTTCAAATCTAGTATACCGAGGTGGTGCTGGATTGCCACTATAAAAAAGCGAAAAATAGTTCTCTGCATCGGGATAATCCCCTATCCAAGAGGCTCTAAACATAGGTATTGTTCCTTTGGTCATGGCGTTTCGCAGGCTTGCCGATTCTATGATTTCTATTTCAGCATTTACTCCTATCTGCTTCCACTGGCTAGTCAAAAAGGTAGCAATGTCTACATAATCACTATTTGTATTTATCCTTACTTTTGGTGCTTCCTTCAAACCATCATAGCCAGCCTTCAACAATAATTGTCTGGCTTTTTCTGGATTATATTCATATCCACTCAGATTTTCATCAAATGAAGGCAAGCCCATAGGTGTCACCCCTTGCTGCGCAGGTACCCCTACATTATTTTTCAAAGTACGCATCATCAACTTTCGATCTATCGCATAGTTAAGGGCTTGTCGCAGATACTTATTGCTGAGCGGAGTATCTTCGGAAGCTAAATTTATGCCTATATACTCTAAATTTAGGTAGGGTGATTTGATGAGCTGTAGGTCCCCAATTAGCGAAGGATGTAGATTCCCTTCTGCGTCTAATAGCTCGTTGACGTAGGACGCATCCATTCCAGAAATCAAATCTATTTCCCCTTTTTTCAATTCCAAAAAAGCGGTTTTTCGATCAGACATAAAGCTTATCTTGATGGCGTCTAAATATGGCAGGGCCTGCCCATTTTCTTGCTCAAAGTAATTTTCATTTTTTTGCAGAAACAAGTTTTGATTCTCCAACCAGATTTTCATTTTGAAGGCACCAGTTCCCACAGGATTAGACCTAAACTGGATATCGAAGTAGTCTACAGCCTCCTTGGGTAAAATAGAACAATAATGCATGGTCAAGATTCCCAGCATAGGTCTAAAAGCCTCTTTTAGATGGACCTGAAAAGTAAAGCTATCTACTGCTACAAAGGGCTTATTTTCAATAAGTTTATCCCCAAATATCCAACTCCCTGGCGAGTTCACTTCTTTGTCTATTATCCTGCCCAGACTAAACACCGCATCATAGGCATTTACTGCTCTTCCCTTACCTTCTGGGAAACAGGGTGAATCGTGAAAATAAACATCTTTACGCAGGTTAAAAGTGTAGATACGACCATCCTCAGAAATAAACCAATCAGAGGCTATCGCAGGCACAATTTCTAAATTATCATTGAGCTCGATGAGTCGATTGTAGAGATGATCTATAGCCCATATATTGTTCTGACTTTTGGCAAAGGCAGGATCAAGAGAGGTAATATTATTCGGTTGATTGTACTTAAAAACGGTACGATTTTCGTTTTGACTATTGGTCTCAGAACAAGTCCATAGCAGCCCTAAGAAGAGAAAACAAATGAACGCATGCCTTATCAATCTGATAAAAGATGTTCTATGTAAAACGATCTACAAAATGATTTGATATCTTCTCTTGTAGTCTTGAAGGTTTGTGCGACAGATTGGGGCACTCCTTTGGTATTCGTGATATCTTTAAAATGCTTGTGGATGAATTCCGTGGACTTACCAAATTTGGGTAAGACATTTTTAGCTCGGTCACTGACGGTAATTACAAAGTCAAAGTTGATGGCTTCGTATTCCAATATATGATTGGACTGATGATCGTCCATATCTATATCATCTTCTTGCATAGAAGCCTTAGCACGCGAATTGATTCCTTGGGGATCATACGCCGCACTATAGACGGCCGCTTTTTCACCACAAAAATACTTCAAGTACCCTTCTGCCATCTGACTACGACAGCTATTTCCCATTCCCACTATCAATATGTTTTTCATACACTTTGCTTCTAGTCCACAAAATAGGGATTTATGCTCTAAAAACGAATTCTTGGCAGGCTAGCTAACTAAGGACGATAAATATCTCTTGGGTAATCTTGGATTTTGACGGTATCAGATTGCAATTCCCGTAGCGCATCTTTGGCAATCCACTTTGCAGCTGGCGCGTCCATTTTCAGCAATTCCTTAGCCACATCGATGGCTTTTTCTTGTAGGTCTACGTTTCTTTTACCTATGCTACGCAGCGCCCAGTTGTTGGCCTTTTTTACAAAATTTCTTTCATCATCAGCATACTTGCGGATGTAATCAAAGAAGGATTCAAATATTTCATTTCCTTCCTTTTTCCTCGAAAATCCATAACACGCCAGCAGCACAAAGCCAGACCTTCGGATAAACTCTTTCTTGCTCTGTACCCATTTCTTTGCCATCCTCAGCGCCAAAGGACTCGGCGCAAAACACTTCATACAAAACGTGTCGGTAGTCTCCCAGTTGTCGAAAGTTTCGACCCAATATTGCATCAATTCTACACTCAGATTTTTTGGAGTATAAATCTTTGCACACAACAGTCTCGCCTCATGTATCCCCGTCTCGAAGAGCTGTATCGCCAGATCATCATCTCGCTTTATCATCTTAGCCACTTCATTGATGTCTTTTTGATATAAACCGATCGCTTGCTTAGCCACGATTCCAAACCGCTCCGCCTTATATACAGCGTTCTCTTTATCCGCCCTATCGTGCATCCATTTCAAGACCTCATTCAATTCCATATCCCGGTTTTATTCTTCCTCTTCGCTGTCCAATCGCTCCACTACATTGAGCACCCATTGGATCACTTTTGGACTAAGATACTTTGAGATTCCTGCTTTCCTTTGTGCCGTCTTTAAGATTTTGACATTTTTATATCCGATGGCTTGCTCCTCCGCGAGCTCAATATATTCTTGCCAGTCATCCGCAGTGTACATGTCAAACTGGCCACGCATAATGTCTAGGTCCGTAGGGTCTTGTAGATCGTATTCAGGCAAATTAAAGGTATTTATTCAGCAAATAATATCGCCTTCAAGGTAGGCATTTTCACTGACACTTGATTTCAAAGTGAATTGGATATCTAGTTTAAAAAGGTTTTGGACGGGCCCCACTCATTCGCTTGAAGAGCGACTGAGTGGGGCGGGCCGTCCGCTACTCGCAGGTCTGCTCGGTCCTTTGGACTCCCCCGATGTTTCGCTTCGCTACACTATCGCGGTCTAGCTACCACCCCTCCCGCGAGGCTGATACTCTGGACTGGATGTATAATGTCATAAGAGAAAACTTTTTTTCAACTATGCTATAATAGATTTTGATTTGCAATTTGAAAAGATGTAAAATTTATGGTCGCATTGCTTTTTGAAAACCAACCTCAATGCATAGTAAAGTGGTTTTTTAAATTCTTAATTAAATCTTCATTTGCTTGTCGACTCTGGATACACCATGGAGATAAATAGCTCCGTTAATCTTAGAAGCTCTTCATCTTTGGTGTTTAAAGGTCTAGATTTGACTTTTACAAATAAATCGGCTAGGTCTTTCCTTTTGCTAATTTTGACTATACTTTGCATGAGATTTCTTTGGGTGTACCAAACACCTTTACTTCTATCAAAATCCTTTAAATGTTCGATTAAAAAATCAATTATTTCGGCTTCTCTACCCCTAGACAAGTCTGGCA
>CAKZVJ010000265.1 GCA_937923345.1 uncultured Saprospiraceae bacterium | reverse complement strand
CTGTTCTTTCACGTTCTTTTTTCCCGTAAAAAAGAACCAAAAACCTCTCGACTGTAAACCTGCCTGACTGCGTCACGCAGGCAGGGATTCTTAACGCTTATGTAAGCTAAAAAGTCTAAAGGCTTAAAACTCGTTATAGATGCTTTTTCATCCTTAGTTGTAAGTAATAACGGAATGCTTGTTCAACTGCATAGCAGTACGTTTGACTCAAACAGTTAAGCCTTCTGACGACTTTTCTTGACGCTTACAACACTAAATCCCCGTCTGAACGGCTCAGCCGGGCAGGTTTAAAGGTCGAAATTTATTCTAGTTTCATAATTTCACACTTATTTACCACCAAAGTTCTTAAATGAGGCCCAGATATCTATTTGTCATCCTAATATTTTATCCCATAACCTAGAGTATTTTAATTCAACTATACAATAAGTGAATAGTCAATTTCAAAGCTTTATTCTTCAAACATACTTTCGGACAAGAGGTAGGAATCATGCGACGTAGGAGCAGTCCCGATTTTTTTCATTCGGGACCGGAACGAATGTGGAGTGATGGATGACTCGGTCATAGATAAAAAAAGAGATGCATGTACATGCATCTCTTTTTTTGTCTATGATGGCCCCTGATTATTATTTTAATTAGAGGAAATTTTTAGTGCTTGTTACTTTAGCATGAAGGACTTTGAATTGAGCTGATAGCTGTTCCCTCCAATGCGCACGATGTACTCACCAGCTTCGACGGTCCACTTATGGTCTGCGCCGTAGTATTTTAATAATTCTGCGGGCTTGATTTCGAAACTGATCACTTTGCTTTCGCCTGCCTTCAGCATTACTTTTTTGAAGCCTTTGAGTTCTAGGGCAGGTTTGGTGGTGCTGCATACGGGATCGGTGATGTACATCTGCACTACCTCCTCACCGTCGCGATTACCAGTGTTACTAAGGGTCACAGAAGCGGTGATACTCCCATCAGTAGTTACCTCAGGTGCGCTCAAGGTAACATCGCTATAGCTGAAGGTGGTGTAGCTCAGCCCATGTCCAAACGAGAACTGTGGCGTGTTGGGGCCATCCGTGTAGTGCGACCAGAAAACCATATCATCATCTGCTTTCGCGCCTCTACCGGTGTTCTTGTAGTTGTATGCGATAGGTACTTGACCGACGCTTCTAGGGAAAGTAACGGGTAGTTTTCCTGATGGATTGTAGTCGCCATATAGGACGTCAGCGATGGCATTACCTGCTTCACTTCCTAAGTGCCATGCCTCTACGATAGCCGGAATATTTTCTGCTGCCCATGGAATCGCCATGGGGCGACCATTCATCAATACCAATACGATATTGTTATTTGCGGCGTAAAGTTCTTTGAGTAAATCTAATTGCACTCCCACCATTTTGATGTCCAATTGTGAGCGACCTTCACCTGATTGCCAACAATCTTCGCCCATGGCTACGACTACGGTTTTAGCTGTTTTGGCTAGCTCGACAGCCTCGTCGAACCCGCTGCGATCTGTTTGGTTAATGGTGAGTTCCTTGACGAAAGATCTCAGATTGACCGCAAGGTCACAGCCTTTGGCGTATGGAAGCTTCGCTTGACCACTCACGTTTTGCATCCCTTCGAGCAGGGATACTGCAGAGTTGGTCACCGCTTGCGCTCTCCAAGAACCTAGTGGGGAATCTTTGTCATTAGCCAATGGCCCGATGACGGCTACCTTTTCAGATTTGTCTAACGGTAATAAATTGCCTTCGTTTTTCATAAGTACGATAGAGCGCTTGGCTACATCACGTGCTGCATCTAAATGCGCTTGACTCAGGATGACTTTTTGTTCACGCTCTTCATTGCAATATTTGAATGGGTCATCAAACAGGCCAAGGTCAAATTTTACTCTCAAGATTCTGCGTACAGCGTCATCAATATACTTGATGTCTACCTTGTCCGCTTCTACTAATTCTGAAAGGTGATTTGCATATGCATTCGCTTCCATGTCCATATCAGAACCAGCGTTGGCAGATAACTCTGCTGCGTGTTTATTGTCTGCAGCATATCCATGATTGACCATCTCGCCGATAGAACCCCAGTCTGAAACGACGAATCCATTCCAATTCCATTCTCCCTTCAATAGGTCACGCATCAAAAACTTATCTGCACTGGCAGGAACACCGTTGAGATCATTGAATGCATTCATGAAGGTCGCTACGCCTTCCTCAGCTACGGCCTTAAAAGGAGGGAGTACTATATTGTGTAGGCGTTGCCTTGACATATCTACTGTATTGTAGTCTCTACCCGCTTCTGCAAATCCGTAAGCGGCAAAGTGCTTGGCACAGGCAGCAATAGAATTAGTGTCCTCTAAAGATTCTCCTTGAAACCCGCGCACTCTAGCTACAGCAGCTGCAGTGGCTAAAAAGGGATCTTCTCCTGCTCCTTCCATGACTCGTCCCCATCTGGCGTCACGACTTAAGTCCATCATGGGCGCAAATGTCCAGTTGATTCCTGCAGCAGCGGCTTCGGTTCCAGCTACTCTGGCAGATCGTTCCAAGACGTCCATATCCCAACTTGCGGTTTCACCTAGTGGAATAGGAAACATTGTTTTGTATCCATGTATCACATCATAACCAATAATCAATGGTATGCCTAGGCGAGATTTTAATGCTAGGGTTTGTGCTTCTCGAATTCCCTTGGTAGAGATGACGTTGAGCATACTGCCGACTCCACCATTTGTAAGAAGTTCGTATTTTTTCTTATTGTTTCCTCCTGCTGGTTGTGGTCCTGTGACATCCCAACTACCATTGTATTGAACCATCTGACCTACCTTTTCAGCTAGTGTCATTTGTGTCATAAGCTCATCAATCTTTTTTTCGGTTACAGGGTCTAAATTGCTATTCACGCTAGAGATATTTTTTGCAAGGTTTGAGTTGTTAATATTATTTGCAAGCTTGTCGGTGCAGCCAGCGAAAAGCAGAATCATCACAGAAACTACTGTCAATTTTGTTATTGTATGATACATAGTTAGTATTATTATAAGTATTGGTTGGACTATTTGTGCAAAACTATAAATCACCACGAAGCTTAAATCCTGAAGCCAATCCATAGAGGATGCTTTCTATATTACTTTAACATTGTGGTTGTGAGCGATTTAGAATTAAATTTTAGCCCAAAGCGTCAGTATTAGTGTTAAAAATACATTAATTATTTTAATTTGGAAATATGAGTCCGCTCCGAAAATTCACAAAACCATAAAATGACTCTTTTGCGATATTTTTCATTTGCTCAATTCACTGATACTCAGGCATCGCTGGACTGCGAGAATAATAGATGAGCCCATTTCAAAGTTAATACAAAACCAAAAATGTTTCTTTTGAGGATATTTCCCCTTTTCTCAATGAACTGATGCACGTGCATCAGTTCATTTGTGGACTCAAATAAGAACATATAAATATCAGACCACGGCAGTAAATAATATTGTAGGTTATGCTGTCTTGTGTTTGATTAGTTTGAAGTCAAAAATAAAGGAAAGCGCTTATTGTTCCTTAAGCTTTAGAATCTTTACGGCAAATTCATCTAGTTTTTGTTGGACTATAGCTACATCTTTCGATTGTAGGTCTGAAGAAAGCACATGGGCCTTTGTGCTAGGAAAGGATTCTTCTTGCATTTGACTAGGGGTAGTCTTTACGAATTTCATAAAGTGCTTAATCGCATCGATAGATATGACACGGTCCTTTTTGTTTTCATCTTCGTAGTAGTACCCGACAAAAATTGGATCATCAATTTTTTCAAAGTATTGTTCTTTCATGGTGGCGTCGATTAGGCCTTGTACCACTATGGCTCCCTCAAGTCTGTATTTCATTGTCCAGTACCCGTGGCATTGTGGAGGCATATTAAGTTTTCGATATTTGGAACCCAACATATATCGAGCGATTTGTAAACCCCAGGGTTTGGTCAGCAAGGAGGCTCTATCATCTGCTAAGGCAAAATTGGGAGAGAACATAATGTGCGCAGCTATCATATCAGGGTTCTCCGCTGCTAAGGGTATCGCCAGGGTACTGCCTGTCGAGCAGGACATGACGATTACTTTTTCGCCTAATACCTGCGCCATGGCAATCGCTTCTTTAGCGTCGTCTATCAGCATTTTTGGTGTCAAGGTCTTGAATGTACTACTATCTTTTATGCCGTGTTGAGCGAGTCTTGGGATGATCATATTCATCCCGTACTTATTTGCAAAATTTAAATGCACGGGCTTGCTCTCCATAGGGGAGGCAGAAAAACCATGCAGATACACGATGGCATAGGGTGTCTTGGTTCGTGTACTATCTGCCCAAATGATTCGGGAGTGATTGTCTGGTTTTAGATTATTGACGGTAGTTTCTTTTTTCGCTAGATATTGTTCTAGCTCATCTATGCGTAAGGAGGTTGCATCTATCTTGAGCTCAAAGTCAGGAAAATCTGGCTTTGGACCGAGTAGATAGCCCCCCACTAAGAGGGCTAAAAGGAGTACAAAAAAGTATAGAGTCTTTTTCAACAAGTTATTTCTTCTTTAGGTATTGCGTCTTGAGTACTAAAGTTGATTTGCCCGAGCGACATTCGATATTGTCAAAGTCATCTTCTATGAGTTTGATGTTTTTAAATACCGTCCCTCGCTTTAGATTGGTATTGGTGCCCTTTAACTTCAAATCTCGATTGAGCATCACTGCATCGCCTTCCTTTAGTTCGTTGCCATTGCTGTCTTTGGTCATATTTTATTTTTGAGCAAGATAAGTTATTTTTAATGATCCAAGCGTAGA
>CAKZVJ010000264.1 GCA_937923345.1 uncultured Saprospiraceae bacterium | reverse complement strand
GGTTGATTATTAATTATATCCCCTCCTGAAAAAGGAGCACAAAGGCTATACACTAAACTATCTCCTTCCGCATCTATTGCGGAGTGATCCCAATTGATGGGTTCATTCACACAGATAAAAAGAGGTGGAAAATCTCTAAACTTAGGGCCTGAGTTACACTCCATGAGTGAAGTCTCTGAAATTTCAGCAGTGAAGGTCGCCCCTGTATTTAAAGGGTCAACTATATTCGAAATGGTTTCATTTCTACAACATCTCTGATACACCATGGTATATCCACCTGGAGAAAAAGGCAAATGTACCTCGCCTCTATAAGATGCAGTGTGCACACAAACGCTTTCGGGCACAAAAAGACATGAATCAGAAAGAATCGGTGTTAAGGTATCATTATTTAGAAAGGGTAATCGCAGTTCATCCAAGAGATTTCCATTGGCATCAAAAATTCCTATAGAAGCTGGATCATCAAAAAAGGCATTTGCAGCGCCAAAAAAACAATCTCGATAAACCGTTAACTCTACTTCATACTGCTCATCACCGAGACAGGTATAGTTGACCTCTCCGCCGATAATATGTGTTGCTTGTAAGTGGCTGGGTAATAAACCCATCCAAATGAATAATAGCAGCGCAGTGGCTTTCCATGCACTATTCTTTATTTCTTTACTAATTGTATATATGCTATTCATTACACTCTCTTTTATCGGTTTATTTTGGAGATACATTAGAAGATTTAATCTCTAAAATTTCTACTCTTCTTTCTCTCGATGCTTCTATACTGTAGATAGATCCCTTTACATCTAAAATATCATCACTTATCCCTGCGGGCGCTGCTGATTCACCTAATGGACGTTCTGTAAGTTCGAGTTGACCAGATTCAATAAATGGAATGAGAACACCCCCTTGCCATTGGTAAAAATGGTTTTCTACACTTCTCACTCTTCTAGACGTTAAGGCATCATTATAGTCTGATCTAGACCGGGGACTAGCATACCCTCTCAGCATTATTTCTGCATGTGATCCTTGCAATAGAAAATTGTATAAGTGATTCGTGAACCCATCTAATGCATCATCGCCAAACTTGACCTCTGTTTCAAAGAAATTTCTAACTTGAGATTCTACATCGATTCTTGTTTCATTATTCAGACCTTCGGTATTCTTGCTGATGTACACCGGCAGTCTACCGTAGTACTTGACAAATGTCTCATGAAAGCTCTTCGTTGTGGTGCGTGAGATAGTACTATTATCTGGTTCATCATTATCAAAAAACAAAGGCATAGGTAGGTATCCGTCCAAATTAAGCTTGGCCAAGACTGCTGCAGAAATTCGCTTTAATTCAATATCTAAATCGAGCTGTGCCTCATTTTGAAGTTCTTCCTGATTCAGTATTATTGTCTCAGGGTAGTAGCCCTCCTTCTCAACTGTTAAGGTATAATCTTTGTTTTTGGTAATACTCTCTTCTAAACCCTTCTCTTTACCAATATTCATTTTAGCCCCTTCTTTCATTCCTTCTGGCGTTAAGGTATATTGGTAATCACCTAATTCGCTTTTGTTTTCATCCATAACGACCGCCGATAAAACAAGTCCAGCAGGTTTTAAATATATTTCCTTATCCCGATTAAGATTATCACCATCTAATTCTACATTAGTTTCTTCATAGCCTAGCTTGCTTGCATTCAATTCAAACTTCATATCATTGCGTAGACTAAGTTTGTATTCAGCACTTCCTTGCTCGTAAAACAACTCTTCATTAGTGGATGGCAAGGTTCTCACTAAAAGTTCTACGCCTTCTAAAGGCTGTTTAGATTCAGCATCAAATAATTTCACTACAATATCCTGTTCAATAATCTCTTGTCTAGCCTTATAGATATCGTAACAACATGCTTCTAGTTCCTCATCAATAAAATCACTTTCGATTCTATTGGAAGAAAAATAAGCTTCTGTGCCGTCTTCATTTAAAAAATAATAAGCGTCATTATAACTACTATTGACTCCTGAGCCCAAATTTTGGATATCAGTCCAACTTGCTCCATTATTTGCACTGTATATATCGTATCCACCAAGTGTTTTTCTACCATCTGTACTGAAGTACAATTTATGTGTATTGGTATGGTAAAATGGACTCACTTCGTCTCTTGCGGTATTGATATCAGTAAGTGCATATGGACCTTCTAGAACTCCATTTGCTTTGATAGGTGCGTAATAAATATCCATTCCCCCAGCACCGCCAGATCGATTACTTGCAAAGTATAATACCTCAGCTCCACTCTTGGGATCTACACCGATACTAGGTTGAGAATTATGGCTATTTGGAGCATTAATATTTTGAGGAAGTTCTCTTGAGACACCATCATCTTCTAAACTTTGCACAAATATTTTACAGGTTACATTGGCGAAATCATAATTGCATTTCGTGTAGTATACCTTTGACTTATCAGCATTGAATGTGTAATGCCCTGCGTGCTGCTCACCTTCATTTACAATACTTTCTAAAAGTAATGACTTACCATTCTCATAGGTATAGATCTTACTGAATGGTTTTACATCTGCATTACTTGCGTAATAGTTATTGGAAGAGTAGAATAATTTTTCGTTCATAAAAAATGGACTCATTTCAGAATACTCGGTATTCACTTGACCATCTAATCGCTCCACAAGGATACTATTGTTTTTATCGAGCGACATCGCCCAATCTAGGTCCTCAAGGCTCTTTGTTGCTTGAGCCAATCTTTCTTTGTCAGTGTCATTTTCTCTTAGGTATTTTTCAAAAACTGCCTTAGACTGTTCGTATTCACCTTTGACTAATTTTATTTGTGCAAGTTGAAATAATGACTCTATTTTATATTCCTGCTCATTTCTTTCTAATAGTAAGGTGTATGCAGATTCTGCAGTGTTATAGGCTTTATACTTTCTGGCGGAATCCGCATATTTGATCAGCAAATCTGCAGCGGGTTTTTTCTCCAATTCTACAGCTTCTCCATAGTAGGAAACAGCCGTGCGGAAGTCAGCGGATTCGTATGCTTTGTCCGCTGCATTTAAATATGCCTTGTACACTTGCGCATAAGCAGCATTGCTTAGAATAAGGATTATAATTATGTTGAGTAGTTTTTTCACGCGTTTTGCTTAAAATATTTTACAATCTTTAGGTTTACCCTCAGGTGTTCTAGCGGTTCTGTATATGAGTGCTAATTCGAGACCGCCTCGGTTGGTCGTGGCTACATCAAAGTCAGATATATTGATATCATAACTTACCCCTATTGTAAATGCTCGATGATGAAATTCAATAGTTGGTGACCAAGCATCCCCTAAATCAAAGAATCGGTAGTTCACTCCTAATTCAATAGCTGATTCATTTAGCAAGTGTGGATCAAGATAAAATCTGCCTGCAAGTCCTATCAGAAATTCACTCTCAGGACCGGTACGTTGCGCTAGCGTTCTAGCGTGAATATCAATTCTACGATGTACTTGTATTCCTCCGTCAATAAAAATATTAAATCTTGCATCTAGCCGCTCTATTCGGTTTTCATAGAAGTTCGTCTTGGGTGCATTGAAATGCACCGCAGCCAATCCTACATTAAAATAACTTCGAGATTTCTTTACTCGATGGCTCCAATTAACTCCTATTGTCAGGTCAGGATAAACAATGTTATTTTTAACATCAAGTGCCTCCTCGCCACTCATCAAATCAGCATTGAAAACTTCACCATCAAATTGTGAATTGAATCTAAGGTTGTCATAATCAAATCCTAAAGCAGTGATGCCTGCACTAAGACCTAAAGACAACCGATTCTTAGCATCAAGTTTTTTAGACAAGGCAGCCAAAGCAGAAAGCTGTGCATTGTACAAGTTCGAATCTCCGGCTAAATCATAATGAAAATGTCCACCAATGGCTAAGTCTCCAAATTTTATAATGTTATTCTTAAGTTTGGTATCGTAGGTACCTGAAAAAGTGAGATAGTTGACAGGCACTTTTCTCCATTGGTTTCTATAATTTGCGATATATCGTGTATCACCTACAAAGGATCCTAATAGCGCTGGATTTATATTGGCAGGGGCATTATAGAATTGAGAGAAATGTATATCCTGAGCCTTACTCAAAACACAAAAGAACATAAAACAAATAATACAAGGCAATGTCCGTATCATAGGAGAATCGTTTAAATAAACCAATAGGCCCATTGATTGCAATGTGCCTAACTGTTATATTGCCTGCCTTGTTATAAATTATTTAAATCGATTATAGGGAGCCAAAAAAGATTAGCGTGTAGGCAAAGATACCGTTTAATGTGTTCTAAATCAATATAATTCTAAGCAGAGAGTGACGATAATTACACAAAGTGTCTTTGATATATATATTTTAAATATATATTATTTACACACGGTTGATTGATTGAAAAGTACACATACAGCTAATGCACTATTTGTTTCTAGGATACAGTAAAAGATATTGTGCTAACTCTTTCCCGAGGCTTGCCATCTTTGTCATGGTCAACCAATACCATTTTTCTAGCATTAGGTTCATTGAAAACTTCTTCTAAATTTTGTACAAGCCCAATAGGAATCTTATGCTCCTCACATTTACTTAATAGCTCTTTTGAATTTATACGTGCAATTCTTTCTTTTAAATAACCTGCAAGTAAAATCCTATTCTCTACTCTTTTCACATTTTGAGAAAAGTTTATGTCTAAGGGTAAGCCGGATACCTCCAGCACTTGGCACAGTAACACAAATTGCTTTTCTGTACCAATAGCTAATACTATTTCTCGTTCATCTTTTGTACAGAAAACTTCACCATATGGAGCGATATTAGGATGTAGGGTTCCCATTTTTTGAGGGATAGATTTATTCATCAGCCAATTCGTGGCTTGATTGGCTAAAGAAGCAATTGCTGTTTCATAAAGTGAAGACTCAACATAACTCCCCTTCCCACAGTTTGCTTTTTTTAATAAAGCGATGAGAATCCCTTCTTTTAATTGATGTGCCGCTAAGATATCAATCAACGCTACTGGCATCTTAGCCATTTGACCGTCTTTACTGCCACACATAGATAAGTATCCTGTCTCTGCTTGCATGACTACATCAAACGCGACTTTATCTATACCATCTGGAAAACCATTTAATTGAGCATAGATAATATCAGGTTTTATACTTTGTATCGTATCATAATCTAAGCCTAGTTTTACAGCAGAACTACTTTTAAAATTGGCAATAAGAACATCAGCTTTACTTATCCAATCGTATAAGAATTTCTTGTCTTGTGGTAGAGACAGGTCACTTAAGACGACTTCTTTATTGTAGTTAACAGAACAGTAATAGGCAGAGTAGTTTCTCAATTTATCCTCGGAACTAAATCTCCACTTTCTTGTAACATCTCCTCCTGTAGTTGCATTCTCAAATTTTATCACTTTGGCTCCTAGTTCAGCAAAAAACATCCCTACAGCTGGACCGGCTAAGACACTGGCCAACTCCACTACAATTAAGTCTTTAAATATCTGATTCATGCGCACAAAGATAAAAGAATATCATCTCAATTATGACCTCTTTTAACCTATCACTAAAAAATCATTAACAGAACTTAACTTATTGCAAACGTATCTTTAGTAAAAGAACAAAACGATACATAACTATTAAACCACCAGATATGAAAGCTTCAAAAATAAATCTATCCCTTTGTGTTTCATTCATATTTTTATTCAGTAGCTGTATCACTCGAGAAGGGTGCACAGATCCTGCTTCTGATAATTTTGATATTAATGCAGAAATTGACAATGGCACTTGCATACCTATGATTGAGAAATTCCTAGGGCTATATGAGGTGAATGAAGTTTGCGAAGATGGAGACTACAGCTATTACATGTCTGCTTATGCTTCTTTTGATGATCCTTTTGAGATAGTTATTACAAACTATGGAAATTTGGGTATTGATGTAATTGGTGTGGTAGATCAAAATTTCATATTCATACCTGACCAGTATTTTATCATTGGTCAAGAAGATATTAGCATACTAGCTGGAGAAGGGGAAATTTTGAATGGCATACTGTCTATTAGATATATTTATGACCACTTTAGCTACCCAGCAGTACAATGTCGGATTGATGCTTTACAATAAAAATTGAACATTTCTATTTATTCAGTGAATTTTACACGCATCCATTTTCGCCTTGGCCATACTTTTTATGGCTGTATTTTTTAAGCATTATTTGCAAATCGTGTATCAAAAATGGTTTACTGATATAATCATGCATTCCGCTAGAAATATATTTTTCTCGATCGCCTTTCATTGCATTTGCTGTCATTGCAATAATAAAAGGTTTTTGATGGCTATCCCAATTATTTATAATCTCTTTTGTGGCAGCTAATCCATCTAGGACTGGCATCTGAATATCCATAAAAATAATATCGTATGCAGATTTCAAACTTTCCTCAATAGCCAATTTTCCATTTTCTACAATAATTGGATTATAACCTAACTTGTTAAGTACTTTTTTGATTAACATTTGATTAATTTTATGATCTTCTGCTACAAGTATATTAAGAGGAGATGTTTGTGCAAATTTGTCATTGAACACATCACTTCCAATTTGTTTTTTTCCGCATGGATGTAAACGGTCATTGACTTTTTGGTTAATATCGACATTTACTGTACTATCATTAAATATCGAATATAGCGTACTTAAAACATTTGATTTTTTAAATGGCTTAGAAGTGGTTGCATCAACACACTTAGTTTCTAAACTTGGAAATAGAATTGGTACATTAAGAATAACCTTTGTGTTAGTTTTACTTTTGACTCTGTTCAAATGAATTTCGGTACTCGGTGTAAAAAAAGCGCTATCTATAAATAAAACATCAACTGGATTGTTAATTAAATCATCTAAAAATTCCCTTGTGACCTCTCTACTCATTGAGAATGAATTAATTCCTGTAGACTCTAATATATTTACCAATGACTTTCCACCTACTGCGCTTTTGGTTATAATAGCTGCTGACTTGTTTTGTAGTGGAAATTGATTATTGAGTCTATTCAAAGAACTACTATCAAATTCACAACTAAGTGTAAACGAAACCTCTGTACCGACTCCCTGTTTACTTTCTAATGTAACATCTCCGTTCATCAACCTAGCTAACTTACGAGATATAGCAAGACCTAAACCAGTACCTCCAAACTTTCTAGTTATGGAAGCATCTACCTGAGAGAAAGCTTGAAACAACTGACTAATTTTGTCTTTTGAAATACCAATTCCAGTGTCTTTAACAATAAACTTCAAATCCGTCAATAGATTATTTTTTGAACTTGCTGCAGATGGATCGACACTGACCATCATGGATATATCACCTCTATTAGTAAATTTAATAGCATTACTTAGCAAATTAGTTAATATTTGTCTGATTCGCACTTCATCGCCAATAATTATTCTTGGTACAGTTGGCTCGATTAAATACGAAATCTCAATATCTTTCTCCTGGCAATTGGCCGCGTTTAAATCAATAACGTTTTCAATAATTGTATGGATATCTACTTTCTCTTTTTCAATTTCAATTTTATCGGATTCCACTTTTGAGAAATCAAGTATGTCATTTATTATTCTTATAAGGCCCATAGCACTCTCTGTGGAAGTGCGCACATAATCAGATTGCTCTGTGTTTAATGTAGTGTTATTTAACAGTTGTAACATTCCAAGAATCCCATTCATTGGAGTACGTATTTCATGACTCATATTGGCTAAGAATTGACTCTTAGCTAGATTTGCTGCTTCTGCTCTTTGTTGCGCATTGTGTGCTTCATCCTTCATCATTTCGGCTGCTATTCTAGCTTGCTTCTCTTTCAAGGTAATAGATTTTAAAGCAGAAGTTCGATCTTCAACCAACATCTCTAATTGTATCTTCTCTTTCTGTGCAATTTTAGTTTTTCGAATATAAAATGCATAAGCCGCTAGTACAAATAAAACTGCAAAAACAAAATATGCTAACCATGATTGATACCAAGGACAATCTATCATTAAATCTAATGAGGTAACTTTATTACTCCAATACCCATCTTGATTTTTAGCTTTTACTTTAAAAACATATCTTCCAGGTGCTAAACCAGTAAATGAAACTTTATTCTCAGACCCTAAATGTACCCAGTCATCGTGCAAACCTTCAAGTCGATAAGCATATTCAAAGCTATTCGAAAATCTGAAATCTAAAACAGCAAATTCTATTTTAATTTGATTTTGTTCGTGACTCAATTCTAGCCCATCAGCATTATTTAGGACATCATTATGAATAACAGTATGAGAACGATGCCCTATGTCGGAAGCCTCAGAAGTTTGATCAAGTGTTGCCAAATTGGTTATAGTTACAGATGGTACATCAATTTGCTTTACTATAGATTCTCCATAAAAAGAAGTGAATCCACTGTTTGACCCAAAAGTTATTTTACCACCTTTAGATTTATGATATGACTTGAGTAAAAATTTAAGTTGAGGTAATCCATTATTATAGCCATACCGTGAAACTTTTTCATTTTTCTGATTAAAGCAAATTAATTCAGCTTTTTCGGATTCTAAAGTTATCCAAATACCATCTAGTTTATCTGTTACCAAAGATAGGATACGGCCACTTAAATGCTCTTTCAATTCAGGAAGATCATAGTTAGTTACCATATCCGTTTTAATATTATATTTTGATAGGCCAAGCTCAGTGCCTATCCAAAGATTACCATCTTTATAGTCTATTGCTCTAGCAAATTTACTTGAAAGGTTATGCTTTGCGTTTGCATTTGAAAATCCAAATTGTAAAGCAGTGTTTTTTCCATTTACTCTTTTAAATCTTACTATTCCTAAACCCAAATGCGAAAACCAAATATTTCCTTCGTCATCTTCTGTAATTCCAGAAACCCCTTGCATTCCTATGCCATAAGGATCATTATATGGATCTCCATGAATTATCAATTCATCTGTTGTAGGATTTAACTCTGCAATTCCAAAGTCAGCAGATAACCAAAGATTACCAGTTTTATCTTGATAAATTTTATCAATTTTCTGACCATGAAAAAATTGCTTCTGATCTAGCTGGTCACTATAACATTCAACTTTATCTGAATTTGCCTTTTTTCTAAAGAGGCCTTTATGGCTACCAAGCCAAAGTGTTCGATCGTCATCTTCATGAATACAAGTGATATAATCCAACATATCATCAGCTAATGAATCAAATCCTGCAATTTTTTCGAACTTATCTGATCCAGGATAATACCTCAATATACCGTGATTAGTTATAGCATTATAATATTGATACTTACTATACTCTATCGACCTAATTTTGCAAAATTCCCCTTTATTAGTTTTCGTATTTAGAAAGGTTTTAAATCTTCTATTACTATTAGATGCTTTTACAATTCCATTATATGTTGCAAACCAAATATTACCATCCTTAGATTTAAAAATAGATCTTATCACAACTTCACCAAATTTGGCTTCATAATTATCAGAACTGTGTCTATTTGCAAAAACCAAATCGGTTCGTTTCTCATTTAATTCCTTCCATGACTTGCTTAAATCTATGCACGAATAGTCAAGAACCGAGAGTCCATGAGTTGTCCCAAAAAGAACTTCATTATCCTCGGTAAACTCTATGTCGCAAACATTATGGTGACTCAAACCTTCTTCTCCCTTATCATAAGATGATTTGTAGTTGACAAATTTCAAACCTCGCACAAATAGTTCTGCATTACCCTTCTCATATGGAATACTTGGTATTATTAGACTTGCTCCAGAATTATATAATCCGACCCACAATACGCCATTTTTATCAGAAGCAATTTCCCAGCAATGATTACTGCCTATACTAGTTGGATCTTTAGGGTTATGTTTGGAAGTATGAAAAGTAAATGGCCTATCCTGACTCGTCCCTTCTTCAATAAATGTTAATCCACCGTTCCACGTTCCTATCCAAATATTTTGATCCTTATCTTCAAAAATTTTAAGTACTGCGTTTTGTGGTAAAGTGTATGGATCTGTTTTATCAGACAAAAATCTTGTAAACTCTTTTGTAGAATCTTCAAATAGATTCAATCCACCTTCTGTACCAACCCATAACCGACCTTTACTATCTCTGAAAATATTAAGAATCTCATTGTTACTTATAGAGGTTTCATCATTTTCATCATGAATATAATGAGTAAACTTCCCTGTACTACGATTGAAATAGTTCAATCCTCCTCCTTTTGTACCAACCCAAATGTTATTATCGTCATCAATGAAAAGACACCTTACATAATCGTTACTTAGGCTGTATTCATCGTTCGTATCTACCCTGTAGTGTATAAAATTTACCCCATCAAATTTATTTAACCCACGAGAGGTAGCTATCCATATAAAGCCTAGCTTATCAACTGCTATTTGCTCAACCAAATTTGAAGCAAGGCCATCTTTAGCGAAGTACCTTTGTGTGGTTGGGTTCGTAAAATTACCACGCACGGTAATTGAGCTTCCAATTAGAAAGATAAAAGTGATATATAGTGATAAATTAAGTCTCAATGGAATCTAAAATTATGTTGTTAATATTAGACACATAAATTTTGTCTAGCTTGTGTCTATCACCACAAAATGCTTGAATCTATACCTAATAAAAGTTAAATATTATAAGATTTGTGACATTGTTAATTCACCGTTCTGAAAAGTAATTACCGTTTCTATCTATAATGACGATGCTAGCGTCACTACTGCATGAATAGAACAACAACTCGAAAGAAAATTCAATATAGGAGTAACAAAAGTTGGGATGGATAAGTGTAGAGTATAATTTATTTAGGTCTTTTTTTTTACTGAAACGGAGAGTGAATTCCCACATTCCTAGGCGACCAGATAAATTTTTTTTTATATAGAAAAGAATTTATTCGCTTTTTAGCTTTTTTATAGCCTCACCAATTGCATCATGAAAGATAACTCTCCGATGACTTACACCTGGCAGGCCGACTACTTCAACGGATGGAAACATTTTGTTTAATGTAATGGATGAATCAAAAGGAACCACATTGTCCTCGTGACCATGCACTATCATGCTCGGACATACAACTTTAGCTAAATTCAAATCTGTCCTAAAATGGTACTTCAACAAAAAATTAGGAATGAAAGGCAGGTACCGATTTTTCATATCGACTATGCTGACAAACGGAGCCACTAAAAGCAAAGCCTTAGCTGGGTTTTGAGCAGCTAAATAACTAGCTAAACCGGAACCCATGCTATACCCTACTATGATAATATCTTCATATCGACTACTCAAGTAGTCGTATGCCAATTGAGCATCCTCGTACATCTGTATATCGTTTTTTAGTATCCCTTCACTCTTACCAAAGGTCCGATAATCAAGTACCAAGACGTCAAACCCCAAATTATCAAATTGTCTAGTTTGAGCAAGACAACGCTTTATTGAACCTCTATTTCCGTGTAGATAAAGAATCGCTCCTTTGGGATTGG
>CAKZVJ010000263.1 GCA_937923345.1 uncultured Saprospiraceae bacterium | reverse complement strand
ATTAAGCGAATTGTATATCAATCATTTACGCTTCCCAGAGCATACTGACTGTAATTAAGCACTTAATCGCCGTATTAAGCCCTTAAAAATTGATCAAAAAATACTACTTTAGAGGGCCGTTACTTCAGGGCTTCCTGGAGTTATGGCTTTGAACGACTACATTTATTTTTAATTAAAACCAAAATTATGAGATTAGCATACCTCCTAGGGTTTTGCATGTTAATTTTTGCTTGTACAAGTAAAATTTCAGACACCGTCAAGGCACCTACACCCCCTACTCCTCCCTCTGTTCCTTCAGCGCCTACTGCTCCTTCTGCACCGACAGCCATGATGGCAAAAGGAGATTTACCTATGGATCCAGATGTGAGAATGGGTACTTTAGCGAATGGATTGACTTACTACATTAAGAAAAATGCGAAACCTGAAAACAGAGCGGAGCTAAGACTAGCCCTTAAGGCTGGAAGTATTATGGAAGATGAAGACCAGCAAGGTTTGGCTCACTTTGTTGAGCACATGGCTTTTAATGGTTCTAGAAATTTTGCGAAAAACGAATTGGTAGACTACTTAGAATCAGTAGGTACTAAATTTGGTCCTGACTTGAATGCATACACGAGTTTTGATGAAACAGTATACATGTTGCAAGTAAGAACCGATGATCAAGAACTGCTAGACAAAGGAATGCTCGTGATGGAAGACTGGGCAGGAGGTGTATCTTTTGATGATGAAGAGATCGATAAAGAAAGAGGCGTTGTCGTTTCTGAATGGAGAACTAGATTGAGCCCCGATCAGCGTATGCAGAAAGTCACTTTCCCGATGATGTATAACAATTCTCGTTATGCGGAGAGACTTCCTATCGGAAAGCCTGAGATTATTGAGAATGCAGATTATGATGCTGTAAAGAGATTTTACCGTGACTGGTATCGTCCAGATTTGATGGCGCTTGTGGTCGTTGGTGACGTAGATGTGAACGCAGTAGAAAAGAAAATCAAAGCAGACTTCGCTAAGTTAGCTAATCCTGCTAACCCTAGAGAACGTACTAGATATGAAGTGCCAAATCACCCAGAGACAATTGTTTCTATTGCCTCTGATGAGGAAGCTGCCTTTACTAGAATTCAATTGATGTACAAGCACGCGGACATCCCTAATAAGACGGAAGCCGACTACAGAGCAAGTCTCGTAAGAAATGTATACAATAGAATGCTTGGCGCAAGATTGCAAGAATTGACACAATCTGAAACACCACCCTTCACTTTTGCGAGCTCTAGATATGGATCTGACGTAGGCTCACTAGACACCTACAGTAGTTTTGCCTTTGTGGCAGAAGGAGGAGCCGCTAAAGGCCTAGAAGCACTGCTAGCAGAAAACGAAAGAGTGTTGCGTCATGGATTTGGCGAAAGTGAAATGCAAAGAGCTATAGAGCAGATGATGACTTCCGCAAAAACTGCACTAAAAGAGAAGGGTAAAAAAGATTCTGGAAGAATGTCAATGCGTTTTGTATACAACTTTTTGGATGAGATCCCAGTGATGAATGAAGATCAAACTTTAGCTCGATACGAAAAGTATCTTCCTACCATCAGCATTGACGAGGTAAATGCCTTAGCTGCTAAGTGGATCACAGAAGAAAACAGAGTAGTCGTTGTCACCGGTCCTAAAAGAGCTACTCCTGTGATCACAGAAGCAGAGGTACGTTCTTTACTTGCAGACGCAAAGACGAAAGACTTAAAGCCTTATGTAGATAATGTATCTTCAGAACCATTGTTCGCAAAGGAGGTAATGGCTAAACCAGTTCAATCTACTAACAACATAGAGAATGTAGATATCACTGAAATTACCTTGGCCAATGGAGTAAAGGTCGTCCTTAAGCCTACCGACTTTAAGAATGATGAAATCATGATGTCTTCTTATAGTCCAGGTGGGTCCTCTTTATATAGTGATGCGGACTACCATAATGCAGACTATGCAGATGCCATTGTTACTGAATCTGGAATAGGACAATTTGACAATGTGCAGTTAGGCAAATTGCTTACTGGTAAAGTAGTAAGAGCTAGACCGTACATCGGAGAACTGTATGAAGGGATCAACGGAGCGTGTTCACCTGACGACTTGGAGACCATGCTACAACTGACACACCTGTACTTTACTTCACCAAGAAAAGATGAAGCGACTTTCAATTCATACATCACAAAGGAAAAGTCAATCTACAAGAACTTACTATCTGATCCGCGTTTCTACTTTGGAAACTTGGTACAAGAGGTAATGTATAATAACAATATCCGTAGAAACTTCCCTTCTGAGAAAATCTTGGATAACTTGAACTTAGATAGAGTACACGAAATCTATAAGGAGCGATTTGCAGACGCAGATGACTTTACGTTTACTTTCATAGGAAATTTTGACCCAGCTGAAATTACACCTATGCTTTCTAAGTACTTAGGGACACTACCTACTAAGCCAGACAGCGAGAGCTTTAAGGACTTAGATATCAATATCGTTGATGGTGTAGTTAACAAGAAGATTAAGAAAGGAAAAGCGCCTAAGACGACTGTGAATATTGTATACCATGGAAAGTACGACTACGATAAGAAGCTCAACTATGAGCTAAAGTCGATGGTGGACGTTATGAGAATCAAGCTGCGTGAATCTATGCGTGAGGACAAAGGGGGCGTATACGGTGTACGTGTATCTTCAAACACTTCTAAGCACCCGCAGGAAAAATACAGCATCACTATTTCATTTAATAGTGATCCAGATAAGACACAAGAATTGTTGGACACTGCTTTGCAAGATATAGGCAATTTGATGAGCAATGGCCCTGAGCAAACTGACGTGGACAAAGTAAAAGAAACCCAGCGCCAAGAGCAAATTAAAAATCTCAAGCAAAATAGATTCTGGATGAACTCCATCAACCAAGCACTTAAGCTAGATGGTGATATGAGTAAAATCACTATCGAGGATATGGATATGGCTAGAGAGAAATTGACGGCTAAAGATATTCAGAATGCAGCTAAGAAATTCTTAAATGCTCAATCCCGTGTGGAGATCATCATGGAACCTGAGCAAATGCCAAATAACTAATAATATTATCCAAATACTCCACTCGTTTTTATAATGAGAGGAGGAGTGACTAAATGAAAACAAAAATAGAATCTGAAGCCTCTCTGCAATAGCAGGGAGGCTTTTTTAATTCTTCATCAAGTCATACAACTGATCGAAGATTCTATTCATGATGGTTCTGTCTTCCGTGATAATTTCTACTTGTACACTAGAGTTAGGTTTGAAGGTAATTGTCTTATCATAGGTAGTGACAATCGAATCAGGAAGGCTGAGTTTGACTTCGTACACCATTTGATTGTTTTCAGCTCTAGTAGGTATGGGAGAGACATATAGCACTTTGCTAACCAAGACACCAAACTCTTTATGCGGATAGCCTACGAACTTTATATTGGCCACATTGCCTTTGCCTATTTTGCCGATACGATCAGAAGGGAAAAGTGCCCTGATTAGTTTCTGATTGTTTTGTTTCTGGTTGATCACAAAACCAATGCGCTGATCTACATCAATCATCTGATTGGGCACGATGTCAGCATGTAGATTCAGTAGACCCTCTGCCGGAGCCGTGAGCACAAATTGCTTTTTCCAGGTATAGAGGGCCGATTTTAAATTAGAAATTTGTTCCGTTACTTTGAATTTATTGCCATCTATGTTTACACTCCTATCATTTTGCAACCGCAATTGCTCCACCTTCAGTTGATCGGCCCTGATTTGATGACGCACTATCTCTTCATTCATAGCTTCAATCTTTTGTTCTATTTGGAGCATTTTTGTCTCCGCCAATTCTGTGGCTTGCTTGCTTTCAAAACCACCATCAAACAATTGCTGTGTCCGAGACACTTCTGACTTGGATAGATGGAGTTCCCTCTGAAATATATCTTTTTGTTTTTCAACAGATTGTACCAATACACTTAAATTATTTATTTCCTTCTGAATAGAAGTAATCTGATCATTCACTAAGGTCTGTCCTACCTTCATACGCAATTCTTTGATCGTCAATTGCAGTCTAGCATAGAGCGGTTGCAAGCTACCTAACTGTAAGCTATCCGAAAGTAGCGGAAATTGATGTATGGGCGTATCATCATTCATTTGCGATAGGTACCCCTCCAAGGTTTGCATGTCTGTCAGTCTAGCATCATTTTTCACAAATAGAATGGGCTCTTCTTTAGTAACTACATCTCCATTCTTTTTATAGATTTCTTCAACAGTCCCTTTAGCCAGAGAGGTGATTTCTAAAGCTGGATACTCACTCGTTATTATTCCATTACTGACTATTTTATCCGGATATCGAATGAAAGAAGCCAGTATGAACAAGGCAGCGAATACCAGCGCAGTAGTCAGAATCCCACTCTTCAACAAGCAGCCTGGTGGCTGATTGATGATCTGTTCAGAGAAGTCTGCAGTAGAGGCATCAAATTTTTCTATGTCGTTTATATCTGGCATGGATTACTGTCCTAATTCAAGCTGATTTTGTATCAATGTAAAATAAAATCCTTTCTTTTCTATCAATTCATGGTGATTCCCTTGCTCAACTATGCTCCCCTTATCCATCACAAGGATATGATCTGCATGTCTCACTGTGCTCAGACGATGCGCCACAATGACTACCGTTTTACCCTTGAGAAAGACATCCAATTTTTCCATGATTTCTTTTTCGTTGATGGCATCCAAGGCATTCGTTGCTTCATCAAAGAAAATAAAATCTGGGTTTTTATAAGCTGCCCTCGCAATCAATAGTCTTTGCTTTTGCCCCTGGCTCAATCCATTGCCCTGCGCTCCTACCATAGTCTGTATGCCCAAGGGGAGCTGCTGTAAGAACGATTCTAGATTAGCAATAGCTACCGCCTGATTAAGCTTTTGATAGTCTATCTTATCATCACTCTCTGCGATATTATTCGCGATGGTATCCGAAAAAATAAATCCTTCCTGCATCACTGCACCACATTTGTTGCGCCATGCTTTCATGTCTGCATGCGCCAAGTGAATATTACCGATTTTAATCTGACCGCTGCTGGGTGGATAAAAACCTAAAAGAAGTTTCAGTAAAGATGTTTTTCCGCTTCCACTATGTCCTACTATAGCAGTTGTCTTATGCTTTGGTATGACTACCGAAATATCATTTAAGACTAGTTTAGAAATGGGACTATACTGGAACGAAAGTTTATCTATCACAATATCACCAACAGGAACATTACGTACTTTTGAGTCGGACTCTAATTCCTCATTCTCGGTATTGTGTATTTCTGATAGTCGCTCCATACTGATGTGCGCATCTTGTGCAGAACGGGCAAAGCCTACCAGTTGCGCTAGTGGCCCGTTCAATTGGCCAATGATGTATTGGATGGCCAGCATCATACCGAGCGTGATACCTCCATCAAGCACCGCCTTGGCTGCTACAAAGGTGATCAAGATATCTTTGAGCCTATTGATGGACAGCGCTCCTGCCTCTTGATATTGCACAATACGCAAGGACTGCATCTGTACAGAAAATAATTTAGACTGAATATTGGCCCACTTCCATCGTCTTTTGAGTTGACTCCCCTGCAGCTTTATTTCGGGCATCCCTTGTATCATCTCTATCAGTGAGGCCTTGTCATCTGACAAATGCGAAAAAGCCATATAGTCCACCGCCCTCCTCTTCTTCAAGAATATGAATATCCACAACAGGTATAAAACGCTAAAGCCTAAAAAAATCAGAAATATAGGAACCGAATAAACCAAAAGCACTATACCAAAAACAATAATATTCAGTATTGACAACAAGACCGCCAAGGAAGACTGCGTTAGAAAATTTTCTATTCTCTTATGATCATCAATTCGCTGCAGCAGATCACCGGTATTCTTGGAATCAAAAAAACCTAATGGCAAGTTCATCAACTTGAGTAAAAATTCAGCGATAAGATTTACATTGACCCGCGTACTGACATGCAACAAGATCCAACTCTGGATAAAGCGGACTATCGTCTGGCTGAAAAACAGCATCAACTGTCCCGCCAAGACCAAGTAGATAAAATTTAGATTTCGAGTGTCTATCCCGATGTCTACCAGACTCTGCGTCAAAAACGGAAAAAGCAACTGAATGAAGGTCCCCAATAGCAATCCAATAAACAACTGCACCAACAATCGTCTATGTGGCTTAAGATACTTGAAGATAAATCCTATTCCTTTCTTGGCCCGCTGCGGGTCCGATTCTAAAAAGGTAGAAGTCGGTTCCAAGAGTATCGCCACGCCCTTATCTCCATCACTCGCATAGGCCCTTACAAACGCACTATGCGGCAGTTTCAATTTTCCAACTGCAGGATCAGCAATGTGTACTTTGGAGCGAGTAATTTTATGCACCACTACAAAGTGATTTTGATTCCAATGCACAATACAAGGCAAAGGCGCCTGCGTCAGATCAGAAGCATCTACAGCTCCATTTTTATGCAAAGGCAACTTCGCGGCAAGGGAACGAAATCCTATCGCCTCCGCCGCTTCACAGATGCCTTTTATACTCACTCCTTCCTTGCCGATGTAACTCTTCTCTCGCAGATAAGAAAGACTATATTCCTTTCCATACGACTTAGCTATCATACGTAGGCAGGTAGGCCCGCAATCGCTAGAATCTAATTGTTTATGGAATGGAAAACTTCTCACCTATTAGGATACGAATTGTGCTATATGAAAGATGTACTATCTACTAAATATAACAAAGCTATACCTCAAAATCAGGAATCAGGCACTTGGGAATTGACCAAATGTTTACATAATTCAGGTTTTAGAGATATCTATTCCAAATAAATGGGCTTATTTTGTCCCATAAATACTGACCAAATAGGCTTATTTTACATATAAAAAGGGGCAAAAACATGCAGTAATGCCCTGCCTTTGTTAATTTTGAACAAAATCTATACAATAAGCCTTATTTCTGCGATAAATGGAGAAAGAATTGCGTTTACATTGAGTACTCAAATTAGATTGATTCTACCTTATATATGAAATATCTCAACATATCTTTCCTCTTTTTTATGCTAGTCCAGCTTAGCAGCATAGATGCACAGATCTCGCTTTCTTCAGAGCGCGAAGACCAAATCTATGAAGCTGGAGAAGAGATGAATTTCATACTCACTAGTGCCACGACTACGGAGGTAAACTACAAGATTACTTTTGACACAAGAACCTCAGTGATCGAAACAGGGAAGGTCATGGTACAAGCTGGTCAGGCCACTTATGTTCCATTTACCTTACATGAACCGGGCACTGTCATTTTTGAAGCCAGCGATGGCATCAATCAGCCGCAACAAATGGGAGTAGCTTTCTCGCCTTTTGCGATTGGCATATACGAAGAATGTCCAGCAGACTTTGATGATTTCTGGACAGATCAGATCAACCAGTTGAGCACCATCCCTATCGACCCTCAGCTCAGTATTTTTGCGACTGGAACTGATAATGTAACTTACAGAATAAATTTAGCCACAGTAGATAATAGGAGGATCTATGGATACATCACTATACCTAACGGGGCAGGTCCTTTTCCAGCTGTATTGACTCTGCCTCCCAATGGAAGTGCCGCTAATATTGTGATTCCAGAAGACGTGGTATCCATCAAGGTCGGCGCCATTTCCTTAACGATTTCCATTCACAATGCGGAGCCAGATGCAATAGATCCCAATGCCAATCTCCCCAACAATACCAGTATTCGAGAGGGATACTATTATCGGACCGCAATCTTAGCGGGTATCCGAGCGATAGATTATATCTTTACGCGGTCTGATTTTGATGGAGAAAATTTAGTTGTGACTGGAGTGAGTCAGGGCGGTGGTTTAGGGATGGCTATTTCTAGTTTAGATCAACGTGTCAAAGCCATGTCTATTTCTAATCCTGCTTTATGTGAACACGCGGGATTCAAGTACGATCGCGCGAGTGGATTTCCTTATTACAATTGGGCTGCGGCACAAGCCAACATCGAAAACATTGACCCCGCTGTTTTAGAAGCTTCCAAATATTATGATGCTAAATACTTCGCCCAGCGTTTCGATCGCCCTTGTTTATTTACCACTGGGTACAAGGATGTGATTTGCCCGACGACCACTGTTTTTGGAGCCACCAATCAACTTCGTGGACACACACTGGTAGTTCATGCTTTGTCGTTGGAGCACAGTTCGCCAGTACAGTATTGGGATGGTCGCTACAATTTTTGGGTGCGGCATGTCCCCGCTTTTGCCAACAGCTTATTCAGTCAGAATACCCCGAAAGCTCAAATTGCGAACGCCGGTGCAGATACATCCGGCGGTATCAATCAAGACATATCCTTAAACGGAACCACCTTAGTGGATGACGCTGTGATCACCACCTGGCCAGTCCGCTGGGAACTTGTAGAGGGCCCAGGCAAAGCTTCATTTACCAACGCTTCGAATCGCATCACCAATGTTCGATTTGATCAACCCGGTACCTATGTACTTCGATTCAGCGCCGAGGACGATCAGTTACTGGACTCCCAAAAAATTCTTTTTACTGCCATAGATTATATCACGATTACCGTCAACTAGGCTATTCTATCCAATTCATCTGAGTATGATTACTTGGTGCTATCCACTGCCTATCGGCGTGGTCAGGCTATCCGTTCCTTCCGCGAAAAGGCGGAACCACTGCTATCCTTTAGCTCTAACGCGGCTCCGCCTTGTCGTGCTTTGTCGCCTATGGCGAGTCGCGACCAACCAATACAAGAACCATAGATATCAACCCAATACCTGCTATGATGTCAAATTTGCCTTTAAAAGCGCAATCGCCTCCGCATTTTTCTTGGACTCCGCCACTGATAAAGCAGTATCGCCACCCATTACTTCTTTAGTATGCGGATCAGCTCCCTTTGATAGTAGCAAATTTGATATCGCTAGATGTCCAAAGCGAATACTCTCTACGAGTGGAGAAGCCATGTATTCGGGATGCTGATAATTGGGATCTATACCCATCTTCAGATAGTACTCTACCAAATCGATATCCCCTTTTTGTATAGCATGAAACATAGCCTTCCAGTCCCCTCCTGACATAGCTTAAAGCTTTCTTTCTGATTCTTTGATAGCGACATCATTAATGCTAGCAAAGCGTTTTTTCATCAAGCCATTCTCGTCAAATTCCCAGTTTTCATTTCCATAGGCGCGAAACCAATTTCCTTCTTTGGTGCGGTACTCATATTCAAAGCGAACCGCAATTCGGTAGTCTGAGTGTGCCCAATACTCTTTTTTTAACTTATATTCCAATTCTTCATCCCACTTCCCTTCTAAGAAAGCCTTGATTTCATCACGACCATTAATGAATTGACTTCTGTTGCGCCACTCACTGTCTATCGAATAAGCCATGGAGACTTTTTGTGGATCTTTACTATTCCAGGCGTCTTCTGCGCCTTGAATTTTCTGCTTGGCAGTTTCTTCCGTAAATGGGGGTAAAGGATACTTCTTTTCCATGCTATGCTATTTGCCGGTAAAATATATTTTTTTCAGCATTCAAGAGATATGATAAAAATTAAATTTGCAAGTATTGTCTATTGTTAGACTAGATCAGAGCAAAGTATGCTATTGTTAACTTATTAAAAAGGACAAAATTTAATCCACAAATTCTGAAGGCTCTTCAAGCGAGTCTTCTATAGGGCCCTGTTTAAACATTTCATTGACTTTAGGCTGAATAAACCACATCCCTATCGGATAAAACCAAAACATAAAAAACTCACCAATGAAATCGCTAAAGCGCACCTCCCTTCTCAGTTCTGCCGTCTTAAACGTTTTGGCTAGAAAGTACAAAGTATAGATCATGCATGCCATGGCGAGTAGATGTAAGGGAAATATCAAGAACATCATTCCTCCATTTACTGGAGCCATTTCACTAGATAGAGACACAAACATAAATCCAATAAACCCAAAGAAAAAGAACATATAAAAGAAGGGGAAAATCAAAGCAGCTTTGAAGAGTCCAGATTTTTGTTTTAAGCCTGCAGGAAGGAGTCTATTCAGGCCTATACCAACAGACCAAAACCAGCAAAAATAGAGGATTGTAAACAGTCCAAACACGATTGGCATAAATTTCATCATACTAAACAAACTATCCAAATCAGGTCCTGATTCATTGAGTATACTACTTATCATAGTCCCCATAAAGCCCCCTTGGAATACCATCGGAATTCCGAATAAGAGGATGAATAATTGCCAGTGTTTTGCTTTTAAAAATAAGTGTATCAAGATTTGTATACTCTAGAGTTTTATAATTTTATGGATGCTTGTTGCTCCGATATTATTTGTGATTACTAAGAAATATATTCCAGCAGATAAATAGCTCAAATCCAATTCCCCTGCTATCAATTTAGCTTTTGGTGTTACTACATGTCCGTATAGGTCTACTACCACGATATCGCTTTCAGCAGAAGATGAATGGAGAAATTGAATATTTACTGCAACTGCAAAAGGGTTGGGCGAGACAACTATATCATTAGCTGCTTTAGCATTTGCCTCTGCGGTAGAAGTCACCGCACAGCTACGCTCGGCTGTTCCCCCATGATCTATTCTAAAGTCATCCATTCCGCTGGCACTAAAATTCTGAATTAAGAGGTAGTACACATCGCCGCCTTTCACCTCTAAAGGGGCTAAAAAGTTATCATCTCCTGTTTGACAGCCCGGCCGCTCCACCACATCGGTTGACCCTTCCGATAAACCAGTAGGTCCTAGACAGGCAGGGTCCGTATTTGAGCCAACGTTTTCTCCAGTCAACATACACCGAATAGATGTAAGCTCACCACATGAACTTTTATCAGATTCAAATAAGTAAAAGTCTATATCTATATCATCAGATCCAGGAGTAATCGTAAATGTGAAAGTACCATCCGAGGAGAACTCATACCGTACCCAATATGGGTTGGTCTCTGTTTCGATAGAAAAAGGAGATATATCACAGCCTTCAACTAGATTTTCTGCCTCCGTACCCAAACTTGATTCTTGAAAAACTACCAAAGGACCATTACCACAATCTATAGTAGCAGAACTACAATCAGATTGCGCTGATAGAGGATAACAGCACCATACACTTAGCAAAAGGATTTGGATTGTTTGACGCATATTCCTCTATAATTTTTGTTTTGAGTATTAGGATTGAAAATAAATCTACATTTTATTTTACATAATGCAATGCTGCTAGAGGACTTTAACTTTCGGGCTATCTCTGATAGACAGCATCTCAACTAAGCATCAACGAAACATGAACCTTGGTAGAATGAATACGTCTATGATTAGTCCAAACGAAGCACCCCAAAAGAAGAGGGTACATGAAAGTCTGGTTCATCAGTTCCTGAGTCTACCCAAGAGATCCATTTTACATTCGCTTTACCATTGAGCATCTCTGTACAATGCCCACGATACAGGCCTATTTGTATTTCATTGTCTTGGATCAGATTCAATTCTTGGAGCGTTTCGATATTAAACTTTCCTTGGAGCGTATAATGATCTTCTTTCTTGGCCGTTTGGATTGCTAGAGAATCTGGCCATTCCCAACCTCTGTCAAACTCCCGATAGTGATTTGCCTTATAGTCTAAGACTCTCCCATGAGGATCCATTTCTAAAACATAATAAGGCTGCATCCTTTCATCCGTTCTAAAAAAGATCTCGACTCGCTCTGAGTGAATAACTTCCAATTTGTTATTGTCCTTCACATAAACAAAAGGTGTAGGTCCATAGGCAAGAAATCGAAAGTGAATAGCCACATCGTCATAGTAGGCTTGAAAGAGTGTTTTAGGTGCTGCTTCGCTTCTCCAAGGATAGGAAAAATCATCTACACTGGAAAACCCATCCCAATTTTCAAAAGCGCTGAGTTTATGGATTGAATATACTTTCATAGATTGGCTTATGCTTTCCGCAATATTTTCTCCATCTTTCTACCTCTCGCCAATTCGTCTATCATCTTATCTAGGTAGCGGCAATTTCTTGTGGTCTCGTTATCTATTTCTTCAATGCGATAGCCGCAGATGACTCCTTTGATAAGGCTGGCATTGGGATGAAGTGTTGCGCTCTCGAAAAAGGTTTTGAAAGTAACTTCTTCTTTGATCAGCTTCTTCACTGCTGCTTTGTTAAATCCAGTTAGCCACTCTATCACTTCGTGCAGTTCTTCTATGGTGCGGCCTTTCTTTTCTACTTTTTTTACGTAGTGCGGATAGATGGATGAGAATTTCATCTTGGCTACGCGCTCATTATGTTCGTCGGTAACTTTCATGATTGATGATATATTTAGATTATATATTTAGCAATAAATTATTCAGGAGCCATAAAATCAAAGGCTCCTTTGCGTAGTGGTACACCATACTCCAAATAGGCTTTCATACAGGCTAAAAAATTGGCCCAGCCTCCAGTATTTTGGATAAGCCATTGTAGATTCGCCTCCTTATTTTCTTTACCGGCTTCACTCACTCTTATTATAGTGCTATCGTTTCTATAGGCTTCTAGCTTGATTTCCACTTTTGTCTCCGGGTCCCACACAAAGGATACGGATTGATTGGGAACCACTTCTATTTCCGTCACTGGATAGCGGTCTGGAAATTCTGGAAACTTCCACAGCAAATCTACCCCCGTCTCTATAGGCCCGCTGCTCTCTGAGATAAAGTACTGGGTCATGTGTTCTGGATTGACGATCGCTTCAAAAACCTCTTGTATGGGTTTTTG
>CAKZVJ010000262.1 GCA_937923345.1 uncultured Saprospiraceae bacterium | reverse complement strand
GACTTTAAGCAAAAAGAGAAAGCATGTTTTATTTATAGATGAGCTACCGTGGGTAGCGACCGCGCGATCAGGATTTTTACAACTCTTGGCTCACCTTTGGAATGATTACCTTTCCAAAGAAAAACATTTTATCCTGGTAATTTGTGGATCCGCTACATCATGGATTACGCAAAAAGTGCTAAACGATAGAGGGGGCTTACATAACAGAGTTTCTGAAATTTTGCATCTTCATCCATTCACCTTGCAGGAGGCAGAATTGTTTTTGCGAAGTAACCAACTGCAATTCACACATAACCAGATTGTGAAATTTTATATGTCTTTAGGTGGGATCCCATATTATCTAGAACAGATAAAAAAAGGGGAGAGCTTTTCCACTGCCATAGAACGAATTTGCTTTTCTGACACGGGAATTCTTAAAAATGAATATCGTAATTTATATGAATCCTTATTCAATAATGCGAATGTCCATCAGTCCATTGTACAAGTACTAGCCGAGGCTCCATCTGGATTAAGCTATCAGGAGATACTAAATAAACTAAAAGCGACTTCCAATGGTAGCTATACACGAGCGATTGAGGAGCTGATTGTTTCAGATTTTGTCATAAGTATTTCGTCGTTTAATAAAAAGAAAAAAGGGGTGCACTACAGGTTGATTGATGAGTATTCTATTTTTTATCACCGATTCATCAAAAATAATAACAAATACGTACCAGGTATTTGGCAGCAACTGGTGGCAGGCCAATCCTATAAAATTTGGGCGGGATATGCATTTGAAGATTTATGCCACAAGCATTTCAAAGAGATAAAGAGTGCTTTAGGCATTGAAGCTGTTTTCACTACGATTTCTAGTTTGAAGGTTTTGAAAGGGGAAAACCAAGAAGGATTTCAGATTGATTTAATTATAGATCGCAAGGACGACACCATCAATCTCTGTGAAATAAAATTTTACGACTCTGTTTTCACAATTGACAAAAAATACTACGAACAGTTACGATATAGAAAAGCACTTTTTCGGGAATATACAGCAACTAAAAAACAAATATTTACTACGATGATAAGTAGTAACGGAATAAAAAAGAATAAATATAGCTATGAGGTAGTGGATTCTGAGGTGCACATAAAGGATTTGTTTGGATAGATGCTTACAAATTTAGTTTTGTTCATTAAGAAGCATAGTTTTTTTAATCTTGTATTTTAGTCTGAAAGCTGATTTATGATAGATGTAATATGCTTTAAAATAGGCGTTTAATACAAAATTAGGACATTTGGAGTCCTGATTTATGCGATTTTTTGGTCAAAAATGAATATAGAATTACAGTAAGTTTATCATTCTGTATCAAACAAAAACATTTAAAAAAAACTATCTGCAGTTATTATTCAAATTAAATCGACGTTCGTAATAGTTTAAATTAACATTCGGAATGTTTTTACAGAAATTTTAAATTTTTGACTAAATTTTCGTATATGAATAACTTAAAATTAAGAGTCCTGATTTTTATCCTTTTGGCTAGTAATTTAGCACTTTACGCACAATCTAAAGACTTAAGAACCATAAATTCTGGTGGATTTGAATATGAAGATTGTGGATGTCAGGTTGGAATTGATTTGCTTATTTTTAATGGTTTAGGTTCATTTGGAGGAACTCAAGTACCAAATAATGCATTGGAGGTTAAACTCGGTGCAGTAACAGTTGCAAATCTAAATGATACTAATGGTAATACAATTCCTGATAGCAATGATAATACGAATGGGGTTGTTGCAAGCGCAGTTGGTAGAGATGAATTAGATTTAATGAAATTAACTATTAATCCTATTGGTCCTATTCCAGCAAATTGTACGGGAAAAGTGAGACTTGATGTAGTTGGTAGTGTGAAATTATGGAGAGATTCGAGAAAACTTGTAGTTGAGAACCAACGTGAATTTAATATTTCAAGTTTGCCTTTAGAACTTCATGTAGAGGCTCTTGCTGCAAGTAACTCTAACCAAGATATTCAAATTAAAGCCTTTATTGGGAATAACTTTCAAGATGAAGTAAGAGCTACAGCGATTTGGGTTAGTACTAACGCTAGATATGTATCTGGATCAATACCTAATCCCAACAACATTGTGAATGCAAGTTTGAGTAATATTATTATTTCTAGAGCCAGTGCGAACAATGATCTTTACGGGCTAGGATATTTTACAGACGTTACTTCTACAAATCCACCTTTACCAGTTCCAGCATATGGTGGTAGAATCTTAATTGAGTTTGAATTAATACCTGCTTCAGCAAAATCTTTTAATTTATTTTTTGATATTACAAGAAGACTTAATGAAGAATCGGGAGAAATGAACTCAGGTACAGGAGTCTTTTCTAATGATTCAAATGATATGTTTCTTCCGCAAGTTGAAATGCCAAACGATGACACCGGTAATGGCGATGAAGATGTGACAACGTCTTGTCCAGTCATGTATTCTTACGATGGGCCAGCTTCTAATATAGGTCAGGTAAGTGCACTAAGCTACATAAAATGGATAGGTGATTTTGAAGAATTTGTTAGAGTATCTTTTCACCCTTTTCCGGCAGCAGTAGAGAGTATTGAGGGGTCGCGATGTTCTGACATTGTTAAGTGGTGTCACGGTAGAACACTAGTTGCAAAATCAAAGCCAGGGGCAATAGATAAATATAATTCTATGAACCAGGAATTTCAGGTAATTAATAGTGCAGCAAGCTTTTCCACGCCTATTAGAACGTCTGGTAATGG
>CAKZVJ010000261.1 GCA_937923345.1 uncultured Saprospiraceae bacterium | reverse complement strand
CACGGCATTGCCTTGATTTATGGATGCAATGATTTCATTGCTTTCAGGGATAACTACTATAAGATCTTCATAGCCGGTGTAACTAATGGTTAATTCTTGAACATCTACCGGTACATCTAGAGTGAACCTTCCATCTATGTTAGTGACTGTACCTATATCATTTTGTGTATCATAGACAGATACTCCGATCAGTAGCGCTCCATTTTCATCTTTAACCAGACCGGTAACTGTCTTTAGATTGGAGGCCATGGCAGATGGAGGACTTGCCCTTTTTGCTTTTCTAGTTGCGATTGACGATTGTGAATCTTGATCCTCTGTAGCCATAGCATCATTTAAGGCTATGACTGAAGACTCTTTAGCTGCTTCAACATTGTTTTGCAAATCCTTGTTGTTCGCTTGTGAGTTATCCGCGATGCTTTCTGGTGTGGCAATTTGACTAGATCTTGTTTGCATTGAACTTGGAATGCTTTCATCACTTTCGGGGATTAGGTTTCCTTCTACTTTAACGCCGTCTATATAATAGGTGTTTGCGGTATTCGCTTGGTTTCGAGCACCTCTCTTGGAAGACGTTGGGGATGCTTGGCTTTCTTGCTTAGCGTCAGCTAATGTTTTAGGCTTATTTATCTTTTCATTTTGCTCTGCAGCGATAAGGTCATCTATATTAACTGCATTATCAGATACTGTACCTTGATCAAAATCCGTACTGCTAAAATCTATCTCTTGATCGACATTTGTTTCTCTTTCATTGGTGTTCTTATTTACAGATATTTTTTCTTTGGTGACTATACTTTCGGCCTGCGCAACATTTGTATTGTTTTCAAACGGGTTCCATATGAGTAGGGTAGCCGTTACTAGGATAGCAATCCCTGCGGCTATACTCAGCCAAGCTATGCCTCTGTTCGATTGGTTCTTTTGTATTCGTGCAGATAACCTATCGTCCAGTGTGTTTAAGGACTCCGCTATATTTACTTTACTAATCTGATCAATACCTTCCTTAGCATCTTTGACATAGGCATCCTCCTGCACTTTTTGATCCAGTGCTTTTTGTTCTATTCTATTAATATCTCCGTGAAGATATTTTCTGAACAAGTCGGTGATATGATTATCCTTTTCGCTCAATACAATTTTTTAGATTTCTTCTTCCATTTTGGATATGTGATCTGATTTTATTGTTGTCTATCTTCATTAAGTGAGCAATCTCTTTATAGCTTTTCTTTTCGAAATAATGCTGTCGTATACAGTTTTGTTGCTCTTCTGGCAGTTTTTTGAGGCAAAATTCAAGTTTTTGGAGCATTTCTTCGTCTACATCCTCCTCTAACCATTCCTCTTCAGGATGCAGATCGCCTTCATTTTGCATAAGTTCTGAGTCGTAAATTACTGTTAAGGATTTCTTATTCTGCTTACGTAAGGCCATCAGGCAATGGTTCTTACTCAAAACATATAGCCATTTGTCAAATTTTTCAATCTTTTGGAGCTTTACTTTTTCTACGAGTTCTTCGAAGATACTCATCACTGCATCCTCCGCTTTGCCTCTATCTCGAAGGTATTTGTAGCATAAACCAAGTTGCATCTCCATATATCGCTGATATAATGTTCCAAGCGCAGCAATATCATTCGTCTTTTGGTATTGGGCCAAGAGATCTGCGTCAGATTGAGATTTTTTATGTCTTGTGAATAATCCGATGAGCTCAGTGTTTATTTACTTGATGCAAAAGATATAAATAAAAATGGAAAAGTGCTGCCAACTAGTACCACAACTACTGCATTTTATTTCTTGAATCACAAAATTCTGATCATACCACAAGGGGAAATTCGACACCATCAATGCTTTGGCATCTAAATTTATATAAATTATAAATTTTCATAATATGAAGGAACTTAGATCGTTAGCATTTTGTATTTGTTTTACAAATCTGCAATTATAGAAACGAAAAACTACTCTATGCACAAAACTATCCTTTCCTCGCTTTTATGTATCTGCTTTTTAATTAATCATTGTTTCTCCCAAAGCGTAGTACATACCATCAATGGACATACTTTTGAATTTATCACTAATCTTCCTGATAATATTGATGATAGAATGCATGACCACAACTACGTTGTCTCGCTAAAGAGAAATGGGAAAGAACTTTTGGAACATGCCATGTATCAACATTTTTCAGATTGCAGTGGACTTTCTGTAGAACTTGGAACCTATAAAGTAGATGGTAACTTCATTAGCTTTTATTCTTATTGGGCTAGTGCGAATAGGCAAAATCATCACTATTATGGTTTTGGTTTTAGAAAGCAAGTGTATGAGGTAAAGGCCAATGGAAAAGTAGAAATGGCAAATGCGAATATCTATCTAGAGGACATCGTTTTTAATGCATTTGATGAACACGCTTCTGAATACTTGCTTAATCATTTTGCAGATGTTGAAGAAGAATACAACGCAGATTTTGTTTTGGGTAGAAGAAAAGCCAGGTTAGAAAAAGAGGTTAGAAAAGTGCTGGCTAAAGAGATTAAAAAATATACAGGCGGATGGGACAAGGAGTATCCTGGACAGCACTCTAAATAAGATGACACCTTCCTAAGAGTATTGGACCAACTGTATATCTATAGATAGGGTTTAGTCCAGAGATTTCGGTAGTTTAAAGTAATATCAAAACATATTAGGATTCAAAAATGGACAAGTGCTGCGAAGTAGTGCCCCAGCTATGCCTTTTCTCTTTCAGAAAAGGCATAGCTGGGGCAGTCCGCTAGGACTGAGGTGACTACCGAACTACGTAGCATAACGACGCTGAAAGTCGACGAGAGGAGACGCTTCAGGGATGGCCCCTCCTTGTTACTAAAACAAAAGATCGGCCTCATAATTAGTCTTCACCTGCTTGAAATGGGCACGCTCTTAATAGTTCTCACAGTAGAATCTTGTGTCAAAAATGGTATCTTGTGCGATATCGAGAAGCAGATGATACTGAAAAATACAATTCCATCTCTAATGAGGTGCCTTCAATATGGTACGCTCATGATTTTTCTGATGTTGACGAGCAGCCCTGTCATGGCGGTGAAGACGCAAAAAGTAGTATCAGAAAGAGTAGGGGAATCTACCGATAAAAACGTCCCTGCCATTCCACCCGCGGTAGTTTCTAAGTTCGAGAAAAAAGCAAAACGGGCTATTATATTCAGTGCAATTGGCGTAGGACTGGTAGTCGCTGTGATCGCGATATTATCTATGGGAACTATGACATGGGCGCTGCCTGCTTTAGGATTGGCTGGAATATTTGCAAATATTGGCTTCATCACCGCAATGCGATTAAGGCAACAAACAAAGTCTAGAAAAAGGACATTTGGCAAAGCTAGGTTCAGAGCTAAGACAGCTATTATTTTGGCCTGCGTATTGGGGATAACCTTGATATTTGGTTTACTGTCCATACTGATAAATAAACCCACCGTATTTTAATGCTACGTAAGTGGAATGGTTAGGGATAATTGACTAAATTAGTGCCTCAAATAAACCAGTTCACTATGCAAACATCCAATCTTACTTTACCTTTTATCTGCTTAATTTTTCTATGCTTATTTTTTAGCTGCAGCAAAGAAAGCGATATTTTTTTAGGAGAATGGAAGGATGCAAGAACACCTGAAAATGTTTGGGAAATCAAGCAAAAAGGCTCAGTTTTCGTAGGCAAACGCATCAGCGGAGATGATTTTTATAAATATGATTCTGAGGAGTGGACCTTTGAAATAGGCCGTACCGGAGCGCCAACCTTGGTGCCTACCACAAAGAATGGAAGCACACTAATGTTTCAAGCTCGAGAAAATCGCATTTTGAGGAATCCTCCAGGCAGAACGTACGTAAAAATTAAAAAAGACAAGTAGATATGATCAATACTTATAGAGGAGCTGTTTTTTCTACCGACTGTGATGAATTAGGGCAAATGCACGTGCGAAACTATGTGGCCAAATTCGAAGAGGCGACACGACAATTACTCGGTGGCATTGGATTTACTCCGGATTACATGCGAAAAAATAATAAGTCTATTGTATCGGTGGAGCATCATGTCAAGTATATAAATGAATTGTTGCCTAAAGACTTAATCGTAGTTGATTCTAGAGTATTAGAAATTTCTAAAAGATCTTTTAAGTTTTTTCATCGGATGACGAATTCAGAAACGAGGAAGGTAGCCGCAGAAATGGTAATCGTAGCAGTACACTATGATTTGGACAGAAGAAAGTCTTCTATAATTCCTTCTGAAATAGCGAACACTATAATTAATCATATCGCTAAGCACGATCAATAATCTGATTTGCCTTGTCAACGATAAAAGCTACAATCACGGAGCTAAAAAAATGGTCTAGAGTTTTAGCCAAGATCAAAGTCAACAAAGCTTTTTGCGATTGCCCAGATCCAACTACTCCAGATTATAGTCAACTTGATAATTGGTTGGCTCATCCAAATAGGCAAAGTAAAATAGTATTAACTCCAGAGGGACTACAAGAGAATCTGGTAAATGAGGTGCCTACCTTTTTTATTCACCCGACCTCTTTTTTTGGTGGAGATAATTGGAATGCGGATATAGAAGATTTTCGATCTAGACAACTTCTAGAAGAACTTGTTATACCTGGTCAAGCAGCTGTGTTCAATCACCTTGGGGATGTATATATGCCTATATATAGGCAAGCTACCTTTTATGCTTTTTTGTCCGGAGCGCCGGATGCGCATGCTGCTTTGGATTTGGCCTATTCGGACATTTTGCGCGCCTTCGAGCAGTTTCTGTTTGAGATAGGTGATACTCCTTTTTTTATTGCCGCTCATAGTCAAGGGTCTTTATTGGGGATTCGCTTGTTGGCTGAAAGAGTAGAGATAGATCAGGTAGTTCGCAAAAGACTGGTAGCTGCATATCTGCCTGGATATAAAATACCGCAAGTAAAATTTGAAAAGGAATTTGATTTTATCCAAGCGGGAACTAAACCAGACCAAGTGCATTGTGTACTTGCCTGGGATACCTTTTTGACGGGCTTCAATCCATTGCATCACATTGATAATGCAAGTATCTGGATGAAGACAAAGGAAGGGGGGACCTATAAAAAAAGAATGACTTTTCTTCCATTTTGTATCAATCCTACGACTTGGGATATCGACAAACCAGAAGGCCAGGCCGATCAAAATCTGGGTGCTGTGATCAATGAATACAAGCGCGAACTTTTTGAGTGGGCAGATGTGGCAGGTCATAAGGTAAGTGGGGTAGTGACACATCAACTCAACGCGCCGGTACCAAGTCTAGTGTCTACCAAAGTCGGTGTTGGGAATATACTATATGTTTCTAAGCCTAAGGGGCGCGTATATAATATCGGAAAACTACCAGGTGGCAATTATCATGTATATGATTATGCATTTTTCTTTATGGATATTAGGCAAAATGCTAGTCTGAGATGGAAAAAGTATAAATCCTTATATTTGGGAATATGAAAGAATTTCCGCTTATCCCTAGGTCCACATCTCTTCAAAAAACATTTAGCTTTGTACATAACCCTATCCCAGTAATGTACGATTATATCAATGAATATGGGGATTCTTTTTATCTGTATATAGGTGGTGTCAAAAAGTGTTTGGTGACCTCAAACCCGAATATCATTAGACATATCATGCAGAAAAATCATAAGAATTATGAAAAGTCTGAGCTGCAGACCAAGATGCTTGCCCAGTACATAGGTAAGGGATTACTCACTAGTGAAGGAGATTATTGGTTTAGACAGCGGCGCCTGATACAGCCCGGTTTTCATAAAAATAGAATCAAAAATTTGGTTACCCTTATTCAAGATGTAGTGGATACTCATCTTGAAGATTTGGAGGTTCATAGAGGAAAAACCATAGATGTATACCCTAAAATGTTAGAAATTGCCTTCAAGGTAATCGGTAATGCGCTATTTAGTTCCGCAGCGAGCGATGACGAATTAGAGACTATTGAGTCGGCTATATTCAGAGTACAGCAGTTCATCATCAAGCGTGTACGGCAACCTTTTATGCAACCATTGTATTGGATACGGGGAGATATGAAAAAGTATAAAAACTTGGCGCAAGAAATAGAAGAGGTGATCTTAGGCATCATTCGATCGCGGAAAAAATTAAATAAGCAGCCAGATGATTTACTGGGCATGCTGATAAATACACGCTATGAAGACACTGGAGAACCCATGTCCGAAGAACAATTATTGTGGGAGTCCAATATACTTTTTGTAGCGGGACACGAGACCTCTGCTAATGCATTAAGTTGGATGCTCTACTTGCTGGCCAAACATAAAGATGCGGCAGTAAGACTCAAAAATGAAATCGATAGCGAACTAGGGGATCAAGCACTCAGTTTTGAAGTGCTGATGAAAATGCCCTATCTCAATGCAGTGATTATGGAGGCCATGCGTATGTACCCGCCAGCGTGGATATCTGACCGTGTCTCTAAAAAAGAAGATCAGATTGACGGGCATGTAATTCCTGCTAATACTATGGTTTTAGCATTGCTATACCACTCTCATCATCGAGATGAAGATTGGCAAAACCCACTTGAATTCAATCCAGATCGATTTTTAAAAACGAAAAATCCAAACGCCTATTTTCCATTTGGAGCAGGACCTAGGATGTGTATCGGAAATAACTTTGCCATGCTTGAAATGCAAATTTTCCTAGTTCAGTTTATTAAAAAATTCAATCTAGACTTAGCCACTGAGACAGATGGTACCTATGAAGCACTCATCACGCTCAAACCTAAAAACGGTATTACACTACAACTTTCCTGATTTGACACAAGAAGAACTCTTTCAAGATTTTAGCACTGTACTCTTACCGATATATGGAGATGGGGAGCTGAGAAGTATATGTCGCATATTGTATGAAGACTTGGTAGGTAAGCCTGATTTTGATATGCATACTCTGCCAGGGCTTAAGGGCCGATTGGCCAAACAGGAGCCCATCCAATACATACTGGGAGAGGCTGATTTTTATAGCTTAAAATTTAAGGTAAGTCCGGCAGTTTTGATTCCGCGACAAGAGACAGAAGAGTTAGTGGCTTTGTTCCGAGCGCATCACAAAAAGAGTAGCACTGCTACCATCTTGGATATTGGTACCGGCAGCGCTTGCATACCCGTGACGATCAAGTACAGCCATCCAAGAACAAAGTTCACCGCGATTGATGTCAGCGAAGAGGCTTTAAAGATCGCTCAATATAATATAGATAGACATCAACAAAAAATTGATTTGCGGCAGCTAGACTTTTGTGACTCAGTGCAGCGGTCCAACTTGGATAGCTATGATATTATCATTAGTAATCCTCCTTATATAGGCAAAGAGGAGGCCGAAAAACTAGAGCAAAATGTCATCGCCTACGAACCGCATGTCGCTCTATTTTCACCACACAAAGACGCCAATTATTTTTACAGACTTATTTATGCATTCTCTCATACCCATCTCAAGCCTCAAGGCAATGTGTATCTAGAGCTCAACGAATTCAATGCCCAAGAAGTAAAAGATATATTCGAGCAAGGCGGTTTTTCAGAAGTTAAAATCGTGAAGGATATTCATCAGAAAGATAGGATTTTGTTTGCGGTTAAAAAGTAGGTATTTGCCATTGGCTATTAGCCATTTGCTTTTTTTTCTTAGGTGACTTGTACACCTAAGAGAGGTACTTTGGTGCCCTCCCGAGAGTCGGGACAAGTTCAGGTGGTTCCGAACACGCAAGAGAAGCATTGTAAATTACTCATGTAGTTCTCGATTATTACAACAAAAGTTAAGCTAAGCTAGCGCTGGCGAAACCACCATAGCAATCCAAAGTCAAAGCTAGCTGATACAAGTCACCAAAGTCCTGTGGTGTCTTGTGCAAATGGGAGATGCGTAAGGTAAACTTCCGAGTGTCAGGACAAGTTCTGGTGCTTCCACAAGCATGAGAGCAATATTGAAAATTACTCATTTAGAATTGCGCATTGAAAATTGCTCATTGATTTCTGTTCCCGTCAGCAAAGCATTGAAAATTGCACATTGATCATTAACCTCTACAATCTCGCCTTCGGCTTTCTCCAATTTTGATTTAAGGAGCGCAAAATTAGATATCCAAGACTGTTGGTAGAATTTTCAGAATTAGAAAGAATCACAACACCAGTATTTGTTTCTTTTACAAAGCCAGCAAACGCTTGATGACCACTAGTAGATCCAGCATGTAGCACTATGCTATGATTTTTCTTCTTGATCACATGCCATGCTTTTGAGATGTAATTATTCTTTGCGATTTCTGTTTTGTGCATAGGTTCATGCATATCTGCAAATGATTTGGCCAATTGAGTATTCCCATTTCCCATTTGTACAGATAAAAAGGCAAGCATATCATCTACAGTAGACTTCATTCCTACGGACCCTTTGAAGCTACTAAACCGCCATGGCTTAGTTTTATTACCTAAGATATTGTAGCCCAAAGAAAGACGACTCTTTTGTTCTTCAGTCAATCTGATATTCGTATCTTCTAAGCCTAAAGGCATTAATAATTTTTCAGTGAGTACCTCTTCGAACCGCTGCCCCGTTACATTTTCGATAGCCGTTTCTATGAGTGCATAGGTTACATGAGAATATTGATACCTCGTTTCATCCTCATCAATCGGGTAATAGTTTTTGTAGAATTCATGCAAATCTGCTTTTGCATAATAGGCGTAGGGATTATTAGCTTCTCGCTCTCTCTTACCTATGCCATGTGGCAGACGTGGAAAGCCAGCTGTATGCGTTATAGCTTCTAAAAGCGTTATGTCAGATTTGTCATTAATAATAGCCTTAGGTAGGTATTCATTGAGGCTAGTTTTGTAATCCATCAATCCTTCTTCGACTAATAGTTCAACCAAAGAAGCAGTGAACACCTTTGTGATTCCTCCCAATTCAAAAATGGTATTATTTTTTAGCATGATATCTTCAGCCATTGACATTGATCCGTAACTGTAGACATAGGTGGAATCTCCTTGTATAATACCGATGACCATCCCTGGTACTTTTTCAAAGTCGATGTCGGCGTCAAAGTAAATTATCTTGTTGAGTTCTTTCTCCATCTTGTCTTTAACCTGCGCGTCGCTAGTATTAAAAGGGGCAAGTATAAGAAGTGACAATATAAGAGTCACTAAAGATGAGTGTAATTGATTCATGGTATTGGTTATTTTAGACCTCATCCTAACACTACTATTACGTCTAAAATTCCCAAACATGAAAGTTTTTTCTAAAAAATACAAAAAGCTTAGACTTTCTTACCTTTCATAGCATTTTGAATCGCTTTGTCCATTGCTAAGTGCGCCAAAGGTGACGTAAAGTCATTAACTTTTTGAATCGCTAAATTGATGGCATCCTTATTTTCGCCATTTTTAGCGTCATCCAGTTCCCCTCTAAGGCGCATGAGTTCAGTCTCCTGTTCCTCAGACAGCAGCTCTTTATTTTGCGATACAAAGCGATCGACACCCAGCAAGATATTGGCTGCTTCATTACGCGCTTCCAAGAGTACTTTCATCTTCATATCAGACTCCGCATTCTGAATAGAATCGAGCAGCATCCGTGCCATGTCCTCCTCACTAACGCCGTATTGCGATTTGATAACCACTTCAGTTTTGGTATCAGACCGCGTTTCCTTGGCTTTCACCTTTAGGATTCCATCAGCATTCACTATGAAGTGGATCTCTATTTTAGGTATTCCCGCCGGCATCGGTGGGATACCCTTGAGTATGAACTCCCCAAGTTTTCTATTATGTGCCACCAAGTCTCGCTCCCCTTGGTAGACTGCTACCTTCAGATTGGCCTGACCATCTACAGAGGTCGTATAGGATCGCCCAGCGCGAATCGGCACCTTAGAATTTCTTTGTATGATAGGATCCATCAGACCACCCACCGTCTCTATTCCCAAGGAGAGGGGAGTGATGTCTAGAAGCAACATCCCTTTCTGATTACCACTCAATATATCTGCTTGTATGGCGGCACCCAGTGCGACCACTTCATCAGGATTCAGTTTATCATTCGGGACCTTATCAAAGAAGGCAGCCACTGCCTCTTTCACGATAGGCATCCGTGTCGACCCGCCCACTAGGATGACTTCATCGATATCCGCGATCGTTTTTTCCGCATCTTTGAGTGCCAGGCCGCAGGCATCGATAGTTCTCTTTATTAAGTCGGCTGTCAGATTAGCAAAGGTATCTTTATTGATCGAGACCTTTACTTCATCTCCACCTCTATTTAGTACGCTATTATATTCGCCCGATGAGCTCAATGTTTTCTTAGCTTCCTCCGCTGCCAATCGCAAGTGCTGCATGGCTTGTTTGTCAGACTTCCAAGCTTCTAATTTATGTTCCGTGATCCAATAATCTTGGATGGACCTATCAAAATCATCACCCCCTAGAAAGGTATCTCCGTTAGTAGAGAGCACTTCGAAGACACCATCTTGGATGTGCAGGATAGAGATATCAAACGTCCCTCCACCCAAATCATAAACCGCTATCATCGCATTTTCTGTAGCCTCCAGTCCGTAAGCCAGCGCCGCCGCTGTAGGTTCATTGATGATGCGCAACACATCCAATCCTGCCAGTTTTCCTGCATCGCGAGTCGCCTGTCTTTGTGCATCGGTGAAGTAGGCTGGCACAGTGATAACGCTTCTGTTGACCGTAGCCCCGAGTTGGGTCTCTACATTTTGTTTGAGTTGTTTGAGGATCTGCGCAGACAGCTCGATAGGAGAGTAAAACTTATCTCTTATCTGTATTTTGACCAACTTCTCATTATCCTCATCAAGCACTTTGTAGCTGAAATACTGCTCAAAAGTTTCCACATCGCCAAAGGACTTTCCCATCAGTCGCTTGATACTATATATAGTATTTTCTGGATCGACCTCCATTTGTGCACTCGCCTCATGCCCGACTTTCACTCCACCATTTTGTTCAAAATAGATGATACTCGGCACCAAAGTATGTTTTCCATCCCCCCCCTTGATCGCAATCGGCTGATTGTCCTTGGTATACGCAGCGATACTATTCGTAGTCCCCAGATCGATCCCGATGATCAATTCTGATGGCACATCTCCTGCCTCTCCCGTCTTTAAGTTGATTGGTATCTTTGCCATATTTTTTCTTGTTACACAAAGATAACAAGGCAATCGTCTTATGGATTTGTTTTAGCGGTTAATTTAAGGCTAGAAAATAATATTTTTTGCGTGGACTAGGAGGATGTGGGGCCTACCCAGACCACCTTCTAAGGTCGGCGGTCTGCGTCGTTACGTTCCAGGGCTCGCTAGTCAGCTCGGCCTCCAGACAGAAAAAGTCTGGAGTCTTCGACCTATCGGTCTCACCCTTGCACATCACTAGTCCGTTGGATTTGCCTCCTTGATGGTAGTAGATTTTTTGTTTTTTACAATACTTACTTTCCTTATACTCAAAAAGACTCACTGGCTTTTTTTTAAAGTCAACGCCCTGTCATGCAAAAAAAAGAACGTAAAAGAACAGCTATCAAGAATGGTTTATTAGAAAAATCTGCATTGCGTAATGGCAAAACTTGTAAACAATGTGAAGTCTGTGGCAAACGGAGTACTAAAATTTTACTGTACGATATGAGGATAGTCTCTTAAAAATTTACTGTATAGTAGTTAATGGATAATTATTTAATATTATTTTCAATATGAATCGAACCATAACTATGGTGTATGGTTTTAGCCTAAATTCATAACACAACTATTTAAATTACAACAGATGAAATATTTACTCCATTTATCCTTTTTGTTTTTTGCAAGTTTATCATTTATTGCTTGCCAGCATACACAAAACCAAGACCATTCTCATGGACAGGATATATCACAGAAAAATCAAATGGCTAAAAATGATTCTATGATTGGAGTCGTAGAGGAAGTCCTTACTAAAGAAGAACAAGATGCGCTCACCCCTGATATGGTTATCCAATCGTTTAAAGAAGGAAACAAGCGTTTTATGAACAACGACTTGACTGCTCGCAATCATTCTGCCCAAGTAAGAAATAGTGTCAAAGCGCAATACCCGAAAGCAATTGTTCTTTCCTGTGTAGATAGTCGTGTACCTGTAGAGGATGTTTTTGATCGAGGAATTGGAGATATTTTTGTGGCCCGGGTGGCAGGAAATTTTGCAAACGAAGACATCCTAGGTAGCATGGAATTTGCTTGCAAAGTGGCTGGTTCAAAACTCGTTCTCGTTTTAGGACATGAACATTGTGGTGCGGTTAAGTCGGCAGTAGATGATGTTAAGTTGGGCAATATCACAGCCATGCTTTCTAAAATAAAGCCTGCAGTAAGTTCCACCGAATATACAGGAGATAGATCTTCCAAGAATCAAGAATTTGTCCACATGGTAAGCGAAAACAATGTCCGAAATACGATTGAGAGAATTCGCAATGAAAGTCCAATTCTAAAGGAGATGGAGGAGAAAGGTGAGATAAAGATTGTCGGTGCACTATATGACATGGATGATGGCAGTGTAGATTTTCTTTAATTACTGATCATTTATCTTGAGTTCGTAAAATCCGCAGAAAGGATAGCATCTTAGAAGCTTTTTAAAGTTAAGCCACTTGTTTATTTCCCATCTTTGACCTTGGCGGGCAAGCCGGGTGAGGGGTAGAAATGGTGCCCCCCTATCGGGGCAGTCACGACTTTTTCAGGCGGGACGGGAGCGACAGCGCACCCATGCATGGCCCGACCCCAGAATTTTTATTCTGGGCGTCACCCCCGAATAATCAAAACAAAGTATATTTGGGCTATGGAAAAAAGTCCGCACGTGAATGTACTGGAGCAAAGAGGAACTATCTTGTTTGTAGTGCTCGCAGGTATATTTATAACCAATGCGATTATCGCTGAGTTTGTGGGAATGAAGGTGTTTGCGCTCGAAGATACGCTCGGACTTGAGCGAATGAATTGGAATATTTTTGGGCACCAAGGTTCTCTAATGTTGTCCGCTGGAGTGTTGATCTGGCCAGTTGTTTTTGTCATGACGGACATCATCAATGAGTACTATGGAAAAAGGGGGGTGAAATTTTTGTCTTATCTAACTTCTATACTAATAGCTTTTGGGTTCTTGATTATTTTTATGTCTATCCATTTGAGCCCTGCAGATTTTTGGATTGTAGATTTCAAAGAGAGAGGCGTAGAGGATATGCAGGTTGCATTCAGCGCTGTATACGGACAAGGGCTCTATATCATCTTCGGTTCTATTGTAGCATTTCTAGTGGGACAGCTCATAGACGCTTTGGTTTTTGAACAAATAAAACGCAAAACGGGAGAAAACAAAATTTGGATAAGAGCTACTGCATCGACTGTAGTATCGCAACTCATAGATAGTTTTTTGGTGTTGTATATCGCTTTTGTGATTGGTAATGATTGGGCCATAAGCTTATGGCTGGCTGTCAGTAGCGTCAATTTTCTATACAAAGTGTTTATGGCGATACTGTTTTTGCCCTTGCTATATGCTGTTCACGCTATGATAGATGCCTACCTAGGAAAAAAAATAGCTTCTGCTATGAAAGCAGAAGCTATGGTTAGGCAATAGATACATACAATGGTTTGGGGCCATTTTTTATTGCTTCGATTCTAGTGTTTCGATTTTTATTTTTACATGCTATCTGCTAAACTGTCAATTTTGCCAATTGATTGCAAGCCATCTTCGAAGATGCTCTTTTGAAAATCTTCTAGCAAGTATTCTTCGCCATCCACGATATAAAAAATCTGAATGTCAAAAGATTTTCCTTTTATGTTATCTTCATTATAAAGGGAAATTTTAACCGGTTCACCTTCATATTGAAAATCATACCAACTCACTGGTTTAGGTTGCTTGTCCGTAGTAAAATTTAAATAGGTGTTTAAGTCAGTAGAAAGAACTCTCATTCTGAACTGCTTGTCCAATAGTAGATTGTTATTTTCAGTCTCTAGATTAAATTGAAGGAATGTATACTTCCAATTTTTTGCCCCCGACTTCAATTTCTTGATTTTACGACCATATCGGTCGTTTCTGCAAGCAATATAGTTGTATATAACTTTAGTATTTTCTACCAAACTATATACAGGAGATTTGGAATAAAACTCATCTTCCTTTAATTCAATCGAAGTGATGTCATGGTTATCGGAAGCCACCATTTCTAATTCACTAAACAATCTTGGCTGTTCTACAGGCGCTTGATATAATGGTTTTTTACTGATCAAGGGGTCAGAATATTCAGCAGTTGGATTTGACATTGGTTCAACATCAATATTAAATTGAATCTTTGCCTCGTTGTTTTGGATAGTAGTAAATGCTTCTTGTGTACTCTGTTCTATTTTTGCTAGCGCTTCATTTCTATGCTCTAATGCAGCTTGAATCTCGTTTATCTTATTTTGTGTTTCGGCTATTTCCGTTATTTCAGCGGACTCTTGTTCGGTAAGACCTTCCGCATCAGGAGAAGGCATAAACGAATCTTTTGTTGCGACATTAGGATTGAACTGACGCTTTGTACGAAGTTCTCTCACATTAATCAGCGTGTTGAGTTGTCTGTCTAGGTTGTAGTTGTCAATTTCTAACTGTGTTAGTTCAGAGCGAAGCTCTGCTGCCTTGATAGCATATTTTTTTAATTCATTCTTAATCTTATGATTTTCATCAATCAGGAATGCATTTTCAGCTCTCAGGCTCGTAATTTCCGTAGAAAAATCGTACAATGAAGATTCAAGATCATCAATACACTCATTTTGTTCAGCGACTTTCAGCTCAGTTTTGTACAAACTAGCTTTAAGATCTTCAAGACCAGAATCGGTAAATGCAAAGAATGCAAAGAGGCAACAAATACTCAAGGCTGAGATAAGTATGAAGTTTTTCATTTTAAGTGTTTTTATTGTCATTTTACATATATGATATATACAGTATCATATAATACTTTAAATCAATAGTTTACACATATAACGAAATGTTTATATGTATGTTACAAATGTCTGTAATATGTATTTGAGCAAATAGGAATCTATCTTTCATATAAAATTTGGATTTCTTATTTTGTGCAAAAAATATAATATGGCTTTAATACAGGCAACGAATAGGATATTGATGATTCGACCCGCGAATTTTGGATTCAACGAGGAGACAGCCAAGAATAATGCATTCCAAAATAAGAAAGCTGTATTGAAGCATAAAAATGCTAATGCAAAGGCATTGGTTGAGTTCGATAGCTTTGTGAAAAAGCTGCGAGCAGTTGGTATTATCGTTGATGTGTGGGAGGATAAGAAAAAACCTGTCAAGCCAGATGCTATCTTTCCAAATAATTGGATTTCTTTCCATCAAGACAACAGTGTAGGTCTTTACCCGATGAACGCTGTATCTCGTAGAAAAGAGCGGGATCCTAATATAGTTGATTGGATTAAAAAACATTACGAAGTAGGGAAGGTTATAGACTTTACTGCCTTTGAAAAAGAGAACATTTTCTTAGAAGGAACCGGCAGCTTGATTTTGGATCGAATAAATAAGGTAGCCTATGCATGCTTGAGCCCTCGTACAGATGATGTTTTGATGGATAGATTCTGCAAAGCCTTTGCTTATAAGAAGATAATTTTTAGCGCTGTTGATCAGAATGGAATGGAAATATACCATACTAATGTGATGATGGCTATGGGCAATAGTTTTGTGGTGATATGCAAAGATAGTATCACTGATCAGAACGAATGGGAGATACTGGAAAAGCAGTTTAAAAAGAATGGTAAAGATATAGTAAACATCAGCTGGGCACAAATGAATCAGTTTGCAGGCAATATGCTTCTACTCATTGACGACAAAGGTGAAAATGTAATTGTGATGTCAACCAGAGCCCTTAAGTCGCTAAGTACCAAACAAATCAAGCAACTCAAAAAGCATGGTCAGATACTCCATAGTGATATTAAAACTATAGAGGATCTCGGTGGCGGAAGTGTAAGATGTATGATGGCTGAGCTTTTTTTAGATACTAAAATGACTAACTAGTGCCTATCAAGCAATCCAATTTTATTTTTAACAGAAACTCTTAAATTAATATTCAAATAAAAATTATGAAGTCTTTAATCAGTATTTTAATAACCTATATCTTCCTAGTAAATACATTGGTCGCCCAATATCGTTTTACTGCTACACAAGATATCGAATGTACAGAAATCAAATCTCAAGGATCAACTGGGACTTGTTGGAGTTTTGCAACCTCTTCCTTCTTAGAATCTGAGCTAATTCGGATGGGGGTGTCAGACCCTGATATTTCTGAGATGTTTATCGTAAGGGAGATTTATAAAGATAAAGCTAGAAATTATGTCCTACGACAGGGCAAAGCCAACTTTAGCCAAGGAAGCTTATCCCATGATGTTATTAGGGTATTGAACGCTAAGGGTATAGTACCTCAGGCTGCATATGCTGGAAAAGCGCCTAGCGAAAAGAAATATAACCATACTGAAATGGAGGCTGTTTTGAAAGGAATGCTGGATGGCGTACTAAAGCAAAAAACACCAAGCGACAAGTGGATGCTTGCTTTTGAGAAGGTATTAGATGTATACCTAGGCGAATGTCCGACAGAATTTATGATAGACGGTAAGAAAATGAAACCAAGTGATTATGCAGCCAATCTAGAATTAGACCCAGAGGACTACATAAGTGTTACCTCCTTTTCGCATCACCCTTTTTATAGCAAGTTTATTCTAGAGATACCTGACAATTATTCAAATGGGTCTTATTACAATGTTACCATCGGGGAGTTGGTCAAGATTATTGATAGTGCAGCAGACAAAGGGTACTCAATCGCTTGGGATGGAGATGTATCTGAAAAAGGATTCTCTGCAAAGGACGGTATTGCTGTTCTACCGGTGGAGCCATCAAGAAAAGATTTGTTTACGCAACCAGGAGAGGAAAAAACAGTAACGCAAAACTCTCGCCAAGCTATGTTTGAAAGTTTCGCTACTACAGATGATCACCTGATGCAAGTAGTAGGTACAGCCAGTGATTCACGGGGAACTAAATACTACAAGATTAAAAACAGTTGGGGAGAGATCAGTGACTATAAAGGATACCTTTATATGTCTAGACCCTATCTACTGGCTAAAACGGTATCCGTAATGGTTCACAAGGATGCTATTCCTGCGGACATCTTAAATAAACTAGAGTTATAGAATTAAATTAAGATTAACTGACTATCGACCTTTAAAGATTGAGTCCGCTCCGGATAGTCACGTAACCACAAAATGACTCTTTACAATAGGGATATTCAGAAGTAAGAGAAGAACCCCGGAGAGCTTGCCCCGATTTTTTTCGGGGGGTGATAATACTATAGCCCAGGGTGGCAACCCCAGGGAAAACGCATCAATTTTGGAGTATTTTCTCTAAGTACTTATTGTCCATAGCGCATTTTCTTGATCGGCGCCTTATGCTAGTTTTAGGATCTTCAAAAGATTTTAATCTATTCAATGCCA
>CAKZVJ010000260.1 GCA_937923345.1 uncultured Saprospiraceae bacterium | reverse complement strand
AATGTAGCTAGGAGGTGCGGAATACAAACGGATAACCCGGTCCCGATGGGTGGCTAGCGGGAAGGGTGTCGGGACTCACCCAAAAAAAAGCCCGAAACACACTAGGTATTTCAGGGCTATTGTTTTTCAAAAAAAACGGTTAATTTTTTATGCGCCTAAAAAGGCAGGTCATCCGCAGCGGTAGTGGCAGGTGCATCACTAGTCGTCGGGAAAGAATTATTAGCTGGTGCTGCAGGTGGAGGTGCGCTATTGGTCGCTCCATCTGCTTTTTCGATTTTCCACGCATTGAGGTTGGTAAAAAACTTTTCGTTCCACTCTCTGCCTCGCAGATCAAAATATACTTTGATGTTCTGATCTACAGCATAATTGTCCATCAAGGCACATCTATCTTGAGTCAATTGAAACTTTACAAACTGTGGGTACATTCCACTGATTTCAATTACAAATTCTCTTGCTTGGAAACCATTGCTTCCTTTCGTTTCGGTATCATATACCTTATGTACTCTTCCTACAACTTCGAATGACATATTCTTAATATTTAGAATGTAAAAGTACAAAATAACAATTGTATAAAAAAAGACTTGCTCTGATAAATCTCCATCTCTCAGCAGGATTTTCAGCTAATTGGCTACTTCTTTAATCGGATAAAGAATTAAATTTGCGTCATGTCCAAAACGGCAAAAATACTTCACTTGGAAACCAGCACTGAAATCTGCTCGATAGCTATCAGTGCGAGCCAGCAAATCGTAGGAGAGGCTACTGAGATGTCTGGATTTGCTCATAGTGCCAAGGGGACACTGATGATACAGGAGTGTCTCCAACAAGCTGGACTTCATGTTTCAGATCTAGATGCAGTGAGCATCAGTGAGGGGCCAGGTTCTTACACTGGACTCCGAGTCGGTTTTGCTATGGCCAAAGGTTTGTGCTTTGCACATGATCTTGCTTTGATCTGCATACCTACGCTTCAAGCACTAGCCTATGGAGCACTTAAGGAAAATAAGGATGCCATTATAACACCAATGCTAGATGCGAGGCGGATGGAAGTCTATGCCGAAAGTTTTGACGCCAATATGCAGTCTGTATCTTCTCTGGAGGCCTTGGTCTTGGATGAAAATAGTGTTGCTGAGCGCTACTATAAAAATGAGCGTAATATATTTATTGGTGATGGAGCTCATAAAATCTCAGATTGGCTTCGCCCTGAAAAAGATGAAATATTGGGGACGCTATGTCATGCTAGCTATCAGATGGATATGGCTGCAGAGATGTATCTCAAAAAAGAATTTCGTGACATTGCATACAGTAGGCCGCTCTACTTAAAGCCCCCAAATATAACGGTTTCGAAAAAGAAGTTGCTACCATAGGTCGTACTGCTTCTGCCATTAATCTCGACATATATAAATCACGTTAAATTAGTCGTTTCTTTTATTTTTAAAAATATTTGTTTATTTTTAACTAATAATCAGCGTACTTATATATTATAAAATAATTAGGTATGTTCAGTTGGTACGGTTTTCGAATAAAACAGGACAGTACTAACAATAAAAGATAACGTATATGAGAAAGCAAAAAGACGAAACTGTTATTCTTAATAGTGGTGTTAATCAAATCGAATTGGATTACGCTGAATTGAGAAAAGCTGTTTTGGTTTTACGCGCAGTGAATCACAAGTTGAGACAGAGCATTATTGATCTATTGGAGGAAGGTAATAGAATGACCGTAACGGACATCTACATTAAGCTTCGATTAGAGCAGTCAGTTGCTTCTCAACATTTGGCCATCCTTAGAAGAGCAGGTGTAGTTGTTACCGACAGAGAAGGTAAATTTATCTACTACTCTATTGATAAGGAAAGACTTAACCAAATCTCAAGATTGGTTGAAGAGTTGGCTTCTTAAAAACTGCTTATGATCTAGCATCTTATTCTACAAAAAAACTTAGCCATTTATATTTTATAAAGAGCTTACTTAAAAATGCTGCATATCTCGCGATATGCAGCATTTTTTTATGGGTGCAAGCCTAATTTATAAGGTTGTAACCTATGAAAAGATGAAATAAAATCCCATATTTGCTATACATATATGTATTGACCTCAATACTAATTACTACTATTTTTAATACGTAAACAATTCTTTTGCGTTTTGTTCTGGTACTCAAGAAATAGTGGGCTAACAAAACAAATCGAAAAATGAGAAAAGCACCAGAGGCAATCGACACTGAAAAGCTAAGTGAGTCAACTGAGATATTAAGGGCTTTAGCTCATCCGTTGAGGATGCAAATCCTCAAATTTATTGATGAAAATGACCATATCAACGTCAATAAAATCTACAATACCCTCAACCTAGAACAATCCATCACCTCTCAACATCTTCGCATTTTGCGCCTAGCTGGCATCGTAAATACGAACCGAGATGGTAAGTTTATTCATTATAGTATCGACTATGATAAGATAGGAAAAGCAGTAAACGCGGTAGATAACTTTTATTCTGAAGATGTAGACGCGTAGCGACTAGTCAGTTTATTTGTTTTTATTATTCGCTCCATCTCCGAGCATATCACCTTCTTCTGAATGGTCTCCATGTTCTTGATTGAGTCCTCCTAAATCTCTCTGCTCCTGTATTGGCCCTTGTTCAGTTTGCTCTTGTTCTTGCTGATCTTGTTCTTGCTGATCTTGTTCTTGCTGATCTTGTTCTTGCTCCATCGATTCTCCTTTGAAAAAAGCCCTCTGGAATAAAATTATATTGATGACTCCAGCTGAAATAGCTACATCGGCAATATTAAAAACGGGCTTGAAAAATAAAAACGGCGTATTCCCTAGATAGGGCACCCAGCTAGGATAGACTCCCCTAAGGATTACTAGATGAAGCATATCCACTACTTTGCCATGAAAGAGTTTTCCGTAGCCCCCTTCTGTTGGCATAAACTCTGCCAATCCGCCATGGTAGCTATCAGAGAAAAGTAGTCCATAAAAGGTACTGTCGATAATATTACCGAGGGCTCCTGCTAGGATCAAACCAAAACTAATGATAAGGCTGTAAGAGGATTGCTTATCGATGAGTAGTTTAATAAAATAGCCTAAAGCGCATACGGCTACTATCCGAAAAAGAGTAAGAAATAGCTTACCCATCTCTCCTCCAAAAGTAATCCCGAAAGCCATTCCGTTATTCTCTACAAAATGTAATCTGAAAAATTCTTTCCCTATTAGTTGAATATCAGAAGCATAAGCCATATTCAATTTTACCCAGATTTTAAGGGCCTGATCACAGCCAAGCACTATCAGGATAACTAAAAATACAGCAACTTTACGATTCAATACTTTTTCTTTTGATCTATCTCTTTTGCTTTGCCTCTATACTGAGCGTAGCATGAGGTACAGCACGAAGTCTTTCTTTGGAGATAAGATTTCCAGTTTCTCTGCAAATACCATACACCTTGTTATCTATACGGGCCAATGCGTTTTGAAGGTGCTGAATATACTTTCTTTGTCTATTGGCCATACTGCTGAGTCTTTCACTTTCGACCGTACTATTGCCATCTTCAAAACCTTTGTTTTTACCGTCTCCAGTATCAGAAGTTTCTGACAGTTGAGACATATAAAAATCAAGCTCTTGCTCTGACTTTTCTTTTTTAGCAGTAATCAGCACTCTGAATTCTTCCAATTCAGCATCAGAGTATCTAGTCTTAGGTAAATTTTCTTTTGCCATTACAAATACAATCTTTAGAAATGGTAATTACACACCTTCCATAGGTCGATATATTACCATTTTTTGGTAAAATTAATTTGTCCCACAAAAGTAGCCTATTTTAGATTTAACTTAGCGCAAAAAGAACAAATTATATCTACAAAAGTCTACTAATATGTCACATCTCTAGCTCTGCATGAGTATTTAGAATACCTCAATAACACACATTTCTACCTTCAAGTTTCTTTCTTTATACCTATTTCAAAGTCCTATGCGGAAAGAGTAAATATTAAGACGTCACACATACCTATTTACATATAAAAAAAAATTGCATGTAAATTACATATTGACCTTAGGCGCAGTCTTTTCTGTACTTGTTATACGGATGCCTTGACCATACCATAGTTGTGAACAGACACTCAACAACACAACTATAGAAATATGAGAACATTAATTACCTTTTGCACGCTTTTGCTCTTTGCACAAATGGCGATTGCAAATACACCTGAGAATTTGGAAATTGCCGAATATATCGACCTTTACGATGAGATAGCTATCCAAGAAATGAAGCGCAGCGGAATCCCTGCAAGCATCATTTTAGCACAAGCCATTTATTCATCCGAATACGGTACGCGTGCAGTAGCAATAGATAACAACAATCACTTTGCGACAAAATGCGGAATAGGCTGGATAGAGGATACTCAACTTGCCAATACGGAAAATGACATCTCTACTCCATGCTTTAGAGCCTATGCAGATGTCACCGCTAGTTTTATTGATCATACCAATATATTGATGGAGGAGGCTACCTGTCGACCGCTATTCAGATACAGTTACTACGACTATAAGTCTTGGGCCAATGGCTTACAAAAATGTGTATACCAAAATGATAAGAAGTACGCTGATAAACTGATCAAAATAATAAAGAAGTACAGTTTAGATAAACTAGACAATCCTAATTCATTTTCTCCGCCTACTCAGCAAAAGCCGATTATTGGATATGAGTTTGAGATAGATTAGTATACTTGAAAGGACCTTGAGGGCCCCTATCATCTTTCTACTACTTAGAAGATTTATCCAACGGTAATGCTTCGTCTACAGAATTCTCCAATCTTTTCTTGCGGCTCTTCAATGGATTGTTGTGGTCCAATTTGAACTCTTTGCGATTCTTCACCACATCTAAAGCCATAAATAAGGCCGCTCTGAATGAAGACGGGTCAGCCTGATTCTTTCCGGCAATATCATAGCCGGTACCGTGATCAGGACTAGTACGCACGAGCGGTAAGCCCGCCGTAAAGTTGACGCCACTTCCAAATGATAAAGCCTTGAAGGGGATCAAACCTTGATCATGATACATCGCTAGGATACCATCAAACTTCTTATACATTCCCGTCCCAAAAAACCCATCTGCCGGATAAGGGCCATTAACGAATCTTCCCTTTTTCTTAGCGTCTATCACAAGTGGTCTGATCATTTCATCATCCTCTGTGCCGATAGCACCAGCATCTCCTGCGTGGGGATTCAATCCTAGTATAGCTATTTTGGGCTTTACTATGCCGAAGTCTTCGCGCAGCGCGCTGTACATAATATTTAGTTTCTGCTGTATCTTTTCTCTGGTGACATTTGCAGCCACATCTTTTATCGCCAGGTGGTTCGTGACCAAGCCTACCCTCAGTGTATCATCCACCATCAACATCATAGAGTCCGAAACTTCATACTGATCTGTGAAGAATTCGGTGTGGCCAGGGTATGGAAATTTAGCCATCTGCATCGCCTTTTTATTGATCGGTGCCGTGACGATGGCATCTAGATCTCCATTGTTGAAATCATGCAAAGCCGCCTCTAGTGATTTTTGTGCACAGCTTCCCCCTTCAGAAGTGGCTTCCCCCAAATTGATATTTACATTGTCCGGAAAACAATTCACCACATTTACTTTTCCCTCCTGTACCGCTCGTGCACTTTTGGTAGTTTCAAAATTGAAATTGTTTTTTTCAACTATATTTTTGTGGTACACGAGTACCTTACTGTTGACATATATGACTGGGGTACATTGATCGCAGATGCGTTTGTCTGCCAAGGCTTTGATCACCACCTCCAATCCTACTCCGTTTATATCTCCTGCTGTTATTCCTATTTTCATTCTAATAATTTTTTAAAAAATCAAACATCAATCTTACCCCAGCGCCAGTTCCCTCTTTAGGTCTGTACGCATTGGCACGTGTCAAGTAGGCATGTCCTGCGATATCAAAATGTACCCAAGGATATTCTTTGCCAGTAAAGTGCTCTAAAAACTTTGCCGCCGTAATATGTCCAGCATACGGGCCACCCAGATTCTTAAGATCAGCGATATTTGATTTCATCTGCTCACCATACTCTTTCCACAATGGAAATTCTATTATTCGTTCGTGGACACTAAATCCACTTCTCTTTATCTTATTTTTTACCGCCTCACTGGCATTCGCCATCATACTTATTCCTTCCGTCCCCACAGACCGAACGGCCGCGCCCGTCAAGGTAGCAAAGTCAAGGACCAACTCTGGCTTGTATCTCTTAGCATAGTGCAAGGCATCCGCCAATATCATTCTGCCCTCTGCATCTGTATTCAGTACTTCTACGGTAGAACCATCAAACATCTTGATGACGTCCCCTGGAGCGTAGGCATTATTCCCTGGTCGATTGTCCGTAGCCGGTATCAATCCGATAACGTGCACTGGCAATTTTGCCTTGGCAATCGCTACAAAAGTACCAACCACTGAGGCTGCGCCCCCCATATCCGCTTTCATACGATCCATGCTATTGGCCGTTGGTTTGAGACTCAGTCCTCCCGTATCATATACGACCCCCTTGCCTACCAAGACTATTGGCCTAGCATTTTTGGCTTTTTGTTTGGGCTTATACTCCAAGATATTGAATCGTGGCGGGGTAAAACTACCTGCGTTGACCGCTAAGATACCCCCCATCTTCATGGCCTTGATTTTCTTTTCATCAAAGACCGTCACCTTGAATCCAGCAGACTTACCCAACTTCTTAATGTCTATACTCAACTGCGCAGCCGTTAGATAGGACAGCGGTTCATTGACTAGATCTCGGCCGACACAAACTGCTTCACAGGTAGACATCAAGTCTTTTAGCTCGCTAGCAGGAGCCACTTCTTTAGTCACCTGAATCACCTCTAGGTGATGCTTCTTTTCTTTTTTATCCGAAAAATATTTGAGGAACTGGTAATTCGATAGAACAATGCCCTCGATAAAATCGAGTACGTGGTTTTGCTTTCGCTTGTTAACGATGGTTACCTTCTTCGCTTTGTGCTGCTCTAATTTATTGAAAGCTTCCGATCCAAAAACTCTCGCTTCCTCGCGCTGCTCATCATTTGTCCCAGTAGCATTTAAGGCTTGTACCACGATGATGTTATTCGCCTTAGGAAAAACTACGTTGAAGATATCTTTCTTTAGAGCAGACTTTAGATACTGTACTTCGTCTTTGTTCAATAGGTCCTTTGTCCAACTCAAGTTCGATTTATCGGTCAGGACAATCAGATTATCCTTTTTGTTGTACGTTTTTACGCTTGCTAATTTGGTATTCATTCAAACTTCATTTTGTTGAAATCGTATCTATCCACCACTCGTTTGGATACTTTACGAATAGGTACCTAAAACGATGCGCAAAGATAACTAAATAAAGGGTTTATTAACGAAATATGGTGTTTTTAGCGATTCTACCGTACTCTATGCGAAGGGTTTAGGCGATTTCCACTGGAGACGCGCATAAGTGGGTCCAAAGTAGTAGCTTTGCCTACTCTTTTAGACATTTATGAAAGCAAAAAAATCATTTGGCCAGCATTTTCTAAACAGTGAGGATATCGCCCATGATATTGCACACGGATTGCTGACTCAAGAAGCCAATGCAAAGGTGCTAGAAATTGGTCCTGGCCAAGGGATGCTTACTAAATATCTGATTGACAGAGGCTTCGACCTAAGGGTGGTAGAACTAGATCGGGATATGATTCCTATCTTAGAACGCACATTTGAGTCCCTTGCGGACCGAATCATGCAAGTTGACTTCCTCAAAGTAGATTTGAAAGAAGTCTTTGCTGAGCAGCCTTTTATGCTCATTGGCAACTATCCCTATAATATTTCCAGTCAGATTGTCTTCAAGATGATTGACCATCGGGCACTTATCCCTCAGATGGTGGGTATGTTTCAGAAAGAAGTCGCGCAGCGCATCGTGGCTACCCCCACCTCCAAAGCGTATGGCGTCATCAGTGTACTCACCCAAGCCTATTATGATGGGGAGTATCTTTTTGATGTGGGCAACCAACATTTTGATCCGCCGCCTAAAGTGATGTCAGGCGTCATTCGCTTGACGCGCAAAGAAAAAGAGACCGAGATTGCCAATCCTAAGCTGTTCAAGACGGTCGTCAAATTGGCTTTTAGTCAGCGGCGAAAAATGCTCCGCAATACGATGAAGTCTCTGCTCAAGGACTCCGATCTTTTACAAACTGAGTTTTTCATGCAAAGACCAGAGCGCGTTTCTGTAGAAAAATTTGTGTGGTTGACTAATGAAGTGGCTAAGCACAATAAGGCGGAGTAAGTTGGTGAGGGCGCTTCATCCCGTCATCCACTTGTACTCACCAGCCTATAGCGCTATGCTGGATAGTCGTCACTAGTATTCGCTCATCCGTCCTAACTCCTTCCATCATCATACTCAATGGAAAGTGGTTTGGAGCAATTTATACGGATTTATTTTGGTCACTGTCAAGGCGTAAAACGCAGATGATGCCATAGCATCAGCGAGTATTTACAACGAAGACAGGGGGCAAAAGAAAAAGTAGAAAAGCTCCAAACCAATTTCTTTTGAGTATTTCACTA
>CAKZVJ010000259.1 GCA_937923345.1 uncultured Saprospiraceae bacterium | reverse complement strand
TCCATTTGGCGCGATTTTTCTTTTTTAAAAATCGTGACAAATGATATTTGGGGATATCTTTTTAACTTTCGTAACAGTCTCTCGCAGGGCTAATCCGCTGCTTGTAGATTCGACATTAAAATAATGACTAGGCAGAATTTCAGATATTTACTTACCCCTTGTCAAGAAAAAATTATCTAACTAATGCAATAGATAAAACACAGCACATAAATGTTTCATCCTCCGTGTAGGAAATACACATTGGATCGACTCAAATCTTATCTGATTTAGCCCTTCAATTTTGCATGAGGGATAGGAATGATACGACCAGCGGGAGTAGACCGTCGACCTTAGAAGACGGTCCGAAGTGAACACGGAGTCATGCAAAGCCCGACCCCGATGAGATGGTAATCGAAATCGGGGGCATGCCCAAAGAAAAAATCTTCTTAGCTATCACATCACTCAACTACACGCAAAATTGGATCTAAAATAGCCCTATAATGCTAGGTTAACACCCAAGCCTAAAGCAATAACACATCCCAAAATTAGGAATAATCTCTCCGGAGATCTTCAAACAAAAAATCCCAGAGGGATAAAATTATTATGGCTTGATTGAATTAAAACAGAAGAAACTCCAGCGGAATGACATAATTTCCTGCAAGCCTATATCTATTTTTCTATTTAATAATCCACCACCAAATATGCGGGTTGCCAATTAATTTTATTCCATACCTTTGCAACGATACTGCAACAATAATGTACTTTACCTATATGAAAAGATGGATTTACCTATTCGCCTCTTGCTTTCTGCTTACCTGCCTGAGTGCATGTCGATATGGATTCAAGGGAACCAGTATTCCGACGGAGGCAGATACTTTTTTTGTCGATGTATTTGATGTAGGAGCGCAAAACGCGCCGGCGATCATCGGACAGGATTTCAGTATCTTGCTCACTGACAAGATACGGAGAGAATCTCGGCTAGACCCCGTCGACCAAGATCCGGACATAGAATTTGAGGGTAGCATCACACGCTTTCAAGTGAGCTACGAGGCGCCGCAGCCGGGAGAGACTACTGCCTTCAATAGGCTAAACGTTTCTATCGAAGTGGAATATACGGACTACAATAATGAAGAGGCCGCCTGGAAAAATTCATTTTCTTTCTTTTTTGACTACCCAAGTGGTGATAATCTTATTGATATTCAGGACGAAGCGCTGGACGTGATTTTTGACCAGCTGGTAGAGGATGTTTTTAATAAAGCATTTACAAATTGGTAGGACAAGCCTTTTTTGTATTTTTGGGCTAGGTTTCATCCATCATGCAAGACAAGAAGAACCATCATATACTTTTTACGAAAGAGAATAGTCCTAAAAACCGGGCACTACTCACTAAATTATTGAAAAAGTACCCTTTTTCGCTCAATATCCGTTATAAGCACCTGGAATTAAACACCTTGCATACCAAGGAGCTCAACCCAATAGAGCTCAAAAAGCTCTCTACCTACGCCATAGACAAGCAGTACTTGAAGATGAGGTTCAAAAAACTCAACAAAAACAAGGACTCTTATTGGCTCAATCCTGAGGCGGATCAGGCTGAAGTAAGGCAAAGCAATGTCCCTGAAGAAAGTATAGAACAAGAAGTAGTGATTCTCCCTCCTCCTAGTATGGTGGAGCCAGAAATAAACCAAATGCAGCCGAATGACGTACAAGTAAGTACAAACGAGCAAGAATTGAGCATGTCATCTAAAAAGAACAAGGACGAACCTATGGAAGATAGCCATGAAGCTCGCTTTACGGACTGGCTAGAAGGCCTCAAGAAGTCTAGAAAGTCAGTGGAGACGGAGGCAGAAGCTTCTGAAAAGAAAAAGAAAAAAAAGAAGAAGAAAAAAAAGAAGGCCAAAAAAGAGAAAGCCAAGCATCAGCACGAACTAGAACAAGCGGAGATATTATCTGAGACACTAGCGGAGCTCATGGCTAAACAAGGCTATACAGAAAAGGCTATTGAGATGTATAATCGTCTGAGTTTGCTTTTCCCAGAAAAAAACAGTTATTTTGCAAGTAAAATCGAGGATTTAAATAATTAATAAAAGACAAATGTTTAAAGAAGCAAAAGATTATATGATATTAGGAGGCGTCCTAGCGCTTGGTGTAGTTTTATACATGATCAACGTTATTACCCTCAATGTAGTCGTACTAGGTATAGTAAGTGTACTACTTATTATTGTTGTTTTGGTACAGAATCCAAAAGGTGGTGGACTAGATTCTACTTTTGGTGGATCTGCTGGGACACAAATGTTTGGTGCTGCTCAATCGACAGACTTTATCGAAAGAGTGACTTGGCACCTAATGATTGCACTTTTTTTACTTTGCATCATCACTACGATCATGCCTAGTTTTGGATCTTCTCAAGTATTAGATCAGCTGGGATAATCTTACGAAATAAGGAAAATCTAAAAGCTTGTCAATTGCAAAATTGACAGGCTTTTTTTTGTCAATATGACAATATAACCCTAGCAAAAACTATCTTTGCGCTCAATTAGGAAAAATTGTCATGTATTCTGGCATGGCACACTTCATGATATACCTTACATAACAAACATATTTTTCAAAACAATTTAATAAAATCCAATACTTATGATGAAACCAGTTAACGACAGAGTAGTAATTGCACCTGCGAAAGCTGAAGAAAAGACTAAGGGAGGGATCATCATTCCTGACACAGCAAAAGAAAAGCCTCAAAGAGGCAAAGTAATCGCTGTGGGACCAGGTAAAGATGGCAATAAACCAACAGTTAAGAAAGGCGACGTAGTACTTTACGGTAAGTACGCTGGCCAGGAATTGCACCATGAAGGTAAAGACTACCTGATTATGAAAGAAGACGATATCTTAGTTGTAATAGGATAATTACACGTCGAGAAACTAATGGCGATACCAATGTATCTGTCATACTACATTAACAAACATTCAAAAATTATAAAAAATGGCAAAGGAAATTTCCTTTAATACTGATGCTAGAGATAAATTGAAATCTGGTGTTGACGCATTAGCAAATGCTGTAAAAGTTACCTTAGGACCAAAAGGTAGAAACGTAGTTATCCAAAAGAGTTTTGGTGCTCCAACGATAACAAAGGATGGTGTAACCGTCGCTAAAGAGATCGAATTGGAGGATCCAGTAGAAAATATGGGTGCTCAAATGGTGAAAGAAGTAGCGAGTAAGACTGCTGACCTAGCGGGTGATGGTACCACTACAGCGACCGTATTGGCGCAGGCGATGGTAAGAGTAGGTTTGAAAAACGTAACTGCTGGCGCTAATCCAATGGACCTCAAAAGAGGAATAGACCAAGCTACGCAGGTAATCATCAAGAACCTTAAGAAGCAAAGCGAAGTAATCGGAAAAGACTTCAAAAAAATTCAGCAAGTTGGTGCTGTTTCTGCTAACAATGATCAAGAGATCGGCCAGTTGATCGCTGATGCTATGCAAAGAGTTTCTACGGACGGTGTGATCACTGTAGAAGAAGCTAAAGGAACAGATACTTATGTGGACGAAGTACTTGGTATGCAGTTCGACAGAGGATATCTTTCTCCATATTTTGTAACCAATGCTGACGATATGACAGCGGTATACGAAAATCCATACATCCTGATCCACGATAAGAAGATCAGCAACATGCAAGACATCGTGCCTGTATTGGAAGCAGTAATGGGAAGTGGTAGACCTCTTTTGATCATTGCTGAAGATATCGAGTCTCAAGCACTAGGTGTATTAGTGGTAAACAGATTAAGAGCTCAGTTGAAAGTAGTTGCTGTAAAGGCTCCAGGTTTTGGAGACAGAAGAAAAGCAATGCTAGAAGATATCGCTATCCTTACCGGTGGTACAGTGATCTCTGAAGAGCAAGGATACAAGCTAGAAAACACTACGCTTGAGCACCTTGGTCAGACAGAAAAGATAACTGTAGACAAAGACAACACAACTGTTGTAAACGGAAAAGGAAAGAAGAAAGACATCACTGCAAGAATCAATCAGATCAAATCTCAAATCGAGACTACGACTTCTGACTACGATAAAGAGAAGCTTCAGGAAAGACTAGCTAAGTTAGCTGGTGGTGTGGCTGTATTGTATGTGGGTGCTGCTACTGAGGTAGAGATGAAGGAGAAGAAAGACAGAGTAGATGATGCCCTACACGCTACAAGAGCGGCCGTACAAGAAGGTATTGTTGCTGGCGGTGGTGTTGCTCTAGTAAGAGCTATCAATGCCTTGAAGAACACTGAAGGAGCTAACGAAGATCAGAATATCGGAATCCAAATCGTAAGAAAAGCACTAGAAGCACCGATCAGAACAATTGCGGAAAATGCAGGTGTTGAAGGTTCTGTAATATTCCAAGCGGTCCTTAAAGAAAAAGGAAGCAAAGGATATAACGCGAAGGATGACAAGATGGAAGATTTGAAGAAAGCAGGTGTTATTGATCCTACAAAGGTGACTAGAATTGCATTGGAAAATGCAGCTTCTATCGCAGGTATGATCTTGACTACAGAATGTGTAATCAATGATAAGCCATCAAATGATGCTCCAGCAGGTATGCCTCCAGGTATGGGTGGCGGAATGCCAGGCATGATGTAATA
>CAKZVJ010000258.1 GCA_937923345.1 uncultured Saprospiraceae bacterium | reverse complement strand
AGGCAAATAAGGATACTGAATTTCTCACACTTGAAAAAAATGACATTATCATTAAGCATGTCGAAACAGATAAATTTAAAGTGATAAGGCAAGGAAATACTAACGAATTTTATATGGTGCGGTAGAGGTGTTTTTTACGCCATCCCTGATAATGTTTCAAGAGATAGTTGCTATACTTACAATGGTAAGGAAATGAATGAGGATTTGGGCTGGTTAGATTATGGAGCACGATTCTATGATCCAAGTATAAGTCTATGGACGTCAGTCGATCCTGCATCTGCTGCTGCTCCTGATTGGACACCTTACCGATACGGGTTTAATAACCCAATTATATTTACAGACCCTACGGGTATGTTTGAAGACAAGTCTTCTGCAGCAGCGTATCAGAAAGAACATAATATTTGCGGTACAATAATGCAGGATGGCGATAGTTACTATATACAAGGCAGCGATGATAATGAAGGTGACCAGTTTGCAAATGGTGTTGCTACTGGTGGAGGTTTAGGGACGAATCACTCTGCAACAGCTAGTAGAGTTGCTAAGGCTAAAGGAAATATAACTAGTGTAGGTGGAGATGTTGGTTTAGGAGTTAAGTATTCTGTTTTTGATTTTCATATTAGTGAGAAATCTGCTGCTGCGCATGGGAGTTTTGACGGTGGTGATGCAATAACATTGGGCAAATTTGGTACATATGGAAGTACTACTCCTAGTGTCGGTGGATCATTGGTGATGGGTAACCTGTCGATTGAAGGTTTTTCTAATGGTAACATTATGGATTATGCAGCTAATTCTGAAATTGCAACATTTAGTGGAAAATACGCTTTTGCAAAATCAACTATTATTAAAAGTAGAGGAAATAGGATTAATGGTACTTTGTTTGGGCCATCTCTTGGTGCAGGTGTGTTACCGGGAGACGTAGAATTTTCTCTTGATTATGGTAAATGGGATATACTGCAAAGACACAAAAATGTTAAGACAACTAGAGACTCCTTTGATTATTTAATTAGAAATAAAAATTTCCCTAAGCATGAAAGAGATTCTCTTTTGAATGTGCTAGGGAAAAGATTAAACAATAGGACTTGATAAATGCTGCGTACACTAATTTTTTTGTTGTTAATTATTTTTGGGTCATGTTCTTCTGGTGAGGGCGAGCATATTATTCATAAAATATTATCAAATTGGGTTCAGGAGAATCCTAGGGTTTCTAAAGACTATTCTTGTACTATTTCAGGAGGGAATTTAATTATCATTTTAAAAGAACAATCAAAAGTTAGTTCGCCCGATATGGAGAGAGTTTCAAGTGATAATCTTATATATAAAATAATTGATTCAAAATATGACTTGAATGCTGTTGATACAATATCAATTTACTTTGATCTACCAGCATTGCAAAAAACAAGTGATTTAGAAAAACAAAAAGTCAACAAACTTTATACTTTTGATAAAGATCAGTTAGAAACTGTCAGAGATTTTTACATTGGTAATACCATTGCTCAAGCTACTTCGGATTATATTACATTTAATGTGAAAAATTCAGAAGAGTTAGAGTTGTTTCAAGTAATGAATTTAGCTAAAGATTTTTTCAAATGGAAATTTGAAAAATTTGATGGAGGAATATCAAATATCTACGAGTATTCTTTTTTAAAGTCTAAAGCAACTGCAAAAAAAGAAAAATTAAATTTACAATTGGTTGCTTTATATAAAGTTGGAGAAACTGCTAATATAAATTCACTTCATCATTTAGATTCAATCTTTAATATATTTGGGGATATAAATTTAAACTTAAAACTACATGAGATAGATTCTATTGGAAAACATTTAGATATTATTAAATAAAAAATTTAAAGATCATAGATTGGCTTAGTTGCTGCATTTGCATATTTAACTTAGCACACTACATAATAGATTGAATTTTTCTTTTAGCGATGAAGGCGTCGATAACAGAAAAAATATGAAGTTTGTCTTCTTCTTCGAATTTAGAGACTTCAAGAATGCGCTTACGTGTGACCTTATCCATTTCTACATCGACTTTTCCAGTCAAATAATCTAGTGATACATCAAGTATATCAGCAATTTTTCTTGCAATCTCGATAGAAGGCAGTACTTCGTTGCGTTCATACCTACCTAATACATTTTTGTGAATACCAAGTTGCTTGGCAAGAGCTGTTTGAGAGATGCTTTGTTCTTTTCTAAGTGTGACTACTGTGCTTCCAAAGTAAGCATCCGACCAACTACATGTCCATTTGTACTTTCCTGTTCGGCAGCAAATTTTCTAGATCTTGAATACTAGTGGATGGTATTTTTTCTAGTGTTTCCTTTAGCCATTCATACGGATTGATGTCATTAGCCTTACAAGTTGCAAAGAAGCTATACATCATTGCTATTCTTTGGGCTCCTTTATGTGAACCGGCAAATAAATAATTTTTTCTACCTAGAGCTAGCGGCCTGATTTTATTTTCGATTAAATTATTATCTAATTCGATATTGCCATTAGTGAAGATATTTATAAGTTTACTCCACTGGTTGTGGGTATACTTCATGGCTTTACCTATGGGACTTTTGGGTAGTACTGTTGCGTATTGTTCTTCTACCCATTTTTTAAAACTCTCCATAAGTGGTAGAATGTAGATTTTTCTATACTCCTTCCGATCTTCTGATTGTTTAGCTTGTTTTTCGTGCAAGTAGATTTGACTAAAAATTTCCAATGCATAATTTGCCAATTTTGAATCGCTATCTTTTGCTTCAACATATTTGCGGCGAACATGAGCCAAGCAAGCTGCTAGGGTTATTTCACTTTGTTTTGCAAGTTTGTCATATACGCCATAGCCGTCACATTGGAGTACGCCACTATAGTCTGCCAATAATTCTTTAGGACCATGCATACCACGACCTTTTCTATAATCAAATAAAACTAATTTTTCCAAAGGGTTGTGGTATACCCACTGGTAACCTTGATGTGTTTTTCCTATTTTATCTTTATCCATCACTTTGATGGGCGATTCATCTGCTTGCAAATAATTTGTAGCAAGCACTTTTTGTTTTAGTCTATTGTATAAGGGCTCTAATAGTGTACATGAAGCAGCGAACCAATCATTTAGCGTGCTGCTAGGAATAGTTAAGTCATAATCTCTTTGGAATTGCTTAATTATTCTATAGAATGGTAGATGATCAACAAACTTAGACACGATTATATGCGATAGTAAGCTAGCTTCAGCTATAGATTTAGGTAGTGGACGTTCAGGTAATGTAGCTACTACAACTTCTTGTCCCTCTTTAGCAGCGTACTTTGGCCTTATGTATCTGCGTCGTACTAAGCTAGCTGGTGTGTAGTGTAATGTTTCGGTGACAAGTTCACCTATTTTTACCATGTCAGAAGTATTGCAATCTGGTTCTATGATAATTTCTTCGACAGGTAAGTGATCTGGTAAAGATTGTCTACCCTTATGTTTTTTCTTTTTGTGGCCTTTGACTTCTATCGTTGCAGTTTCGACTTGTGCTTGTTCCACTTCCAAATCTGCAAATAGGTTCAACTGATTTTCATCTTCAGAACTAGGTTTGATCTTTTCACTTCTTGAGCCAAAAAGAGCTTTGCGCAAAATTGCGATTTCATGCTCCAGTGCATCATTCTTGTTCTTTAATTCTGCAATTATTTGCTGTGTGCTCACACATTAAAAGTACAAATAATACATGAATTACTAACCATACTTTACTACTGATTTCAATCTTTTCTTGCGATTTTTTTGAACAAGCGATATACCCGTTAACATCAATACTAATGTCTCCCATTCCAAGATATTTTCTCGACTATTTTTACTATTCGGTAACTCAAATGTACCTCGCTCTAGTCTCTTATAGTAAAGCATAAATCCTCCACTTTCCCATACTAACATCTTCATGCGATCTCGACGGCGATTGACAAATAAATACACACTCCCATCTAATGGACTACGATTCATGCCTGTCTTTATTAGACCGCTCAGCCCATCAAATCCTTTTCGCATATCACATATATCATTGTACATGTAATATCTGTGATGACTTGTCAGACCAATCATACAGGTATTACAATTTGTAAACCTCTTGGAGTAATTATTTTTATCTCTTGATTGGTTGGCTGTGAAACAGTTAATGGTCTAAAACTAGTTGATTTTTCTGTTTGTTGTTCTCCTCCTTCTTGCGCCTTTGCTTTTCTTAGATAGTAGCTAACCATTGAGCTACTGATACTTTTACGTAATCCAAATTCTTTTTGCGACAATCCTGAAGTGTCAAATTCTTCTTTAAACTTTTGATAATCCATATCTTTACTTTTTTTCGCAAAGATTAGTTCTATTCTTATATCTTACAAGATGTACTTGGACGGACGCTTAC
>CAKZVJ010000257.1 GCA_937923345.1 uncultured Saprospiraceae bacterium | reverse complement strand
CAATATTGACAGCGCCATCATTGGCCCCACAACTTGCATCTGTAACTGTACCACTACTAATAATGATAGGTTCGTAAACGATCACATCTTGACTATCGCTGGCAGTACAGCCAGCAGCGTTAGTAGTGACGACTGTAATGGAGTAAGTACCAGGCATCATCATTGTGAAGTCTGTGCTTTGAGCATTTGGGCTAGCGAGTTGACCACCAGTAGTAGTCCAAGCGTAGCTTACTGCATCAGTACTATTAGCAGATAAGTTAATAGATTGACCAGGACAAAGGAAACCAGGTCCAGCAATAGTAACCGGAGTGGTGTTAGCACCATTTACTGTATAGCACATATTATTTGAGCAACCACTAGCATCGTTTACAGTCACGCAATACGTACCAGCAGCAAGGTCTGATAGATTAGCTGTATTTTGACCTGTATTCCATGTATAGGTAAACGGAGCTGTCCCCGAAGAGATATTTGTAAATACAGCTCCATTATTTTGATTGCAAGAAGCATTGCTTGCAAATCCTCCTAAAAACAAGGGAGTATTTACTGTAATTGTTGTCGATGCGGTTGCGATGCATCCTTCAGGAGTTGTAGAGTTTACTGTAATTGTATATACACCTGGCGTATTCATTGTATACGTAACATTTTGTCCAAAAGTAGTATTCAAAAATCCACCACTTGTGCTCCAAGTATAGGTGTTTCCACTGGGTCCAGATGCACTTAAACTGACTGTTTCACCTGAACAAATTGAATTGCTATTTGGAGATATAGAAACAGCATTATTGCCTGTTGCGTTTATAACAAAACATTCTGAAACTGGGCAGTTGTTATTGTCTGTAATGGTAACGCAATAGGTACCTGCTATTAAATTATTTATATCTTGAGTAGTAGCACCATTGTTCCATGAATAAGTATATGGAGGAGTTCCGCCACTTACAGTCAGATCTACATTTCCGTTACTTTGATTGCATATCTCTGGATTAAAAGTAGAACTAACATTAATTGGATCTGGAGAAGTAACTGTAGCGCAATCCGAAATTGTACATCCAGTTGCGTCAGTAATAGTTACACAATAAGTACCAGCTGGGAGCCCACTAATATCTTGGGTAGTTGCTCCATTACTCCATATATAAGTAATAGGGGCTACACCTCCTGTAATAGAAAGTGCTACAATCCCAGTATTTCCTGGATTACACATTGAGTTTACACCAATGATGGCGTTTATTTCCAAGGAACAAGTAAGTACCAGTCCAGCATCAAATGTTAAATCATCAGTATCTCCAAAAGCTACCGTAAACGGGGCTGTTTGTCCATTGCTATCCGCATCACTATCGTTGGCATCATCACCTGCATCTTGAGTGGTAAAGGTATACCCATCAGGAAGGCTATTGCTCATGAATTCAATTATATAGGTACCTGGATTAACATCAATAAATAGGAAGTTTCCATTAGTATCCGTAGTTACTGTGCTTATGATATTTTCATCGCCAGTACCAAACATTCCATCAGCTCCAGCATCTAATAGTTTCACCATGACGCCTGCCACTCCAGGTTCATTGTTGTCCTGAAGGCCGTTTCCATTTTCATCAAAAAATACGGAATCACCAATGTTTGGTAAGTTACAATCTAATTCTACTGTAACGATATTTGATTCTGTCAACCACAGTGTACAGCCTGCTCTTCTTGCGCATCGTCTATATGAAGTAGTTTGCGAGATGGGTCCTGGATCATAACTCACTCCGCTAGAACCTGGGATAATATTCCATACGGAGGAAAGTCCATTGGGATCATCTGTTGTGCTCATCCATAAGTATTCTATTTGACCTGATCCACCAGTTGCCGGAGTAGTGCTTGTGATAACACTTGGATCATAGGTAGGATTCCCACAACCAACTTGGTTAGCCGCTATAATTCCACCATCTGTCACATCATTACACACATCATAGTCGGCGATTCCTACATTCGCAGAAAGTGCCGTGCTACTTAAAGCACATGATACAGTGAAAACCAAGGCGAAAATAAAATACCAAGTAGGGTAAGAATTTGCTTTTTGCAAGTTCTTATTAAGCCGGCTGCTTTGAATGGCTTGTAATAGTAAATTCATCTGTGTTTGTTTTAGTAATAATAAAATTTTTGTTCGCTATGCTACATCCGAGCATATGCAAATATTCATATAGAAAGTTTAAATGGTAGGCTTGGGGTATCGCATCAAATAGAATTGACTTAGCTCTTAATGCTAAGCCATAATATGTAGTTGATGTAATTCGGATGCATCAAAAGAAATAAATTGATGCAGTATGGTAGATTTGGCTTATAAAAGTACACAATTTGAGATGTAGGGAAAAGTTTTTTGCTAAGTCTTTATTTTTTAATAAATATTTATTTTTTGAAAATTTATATTATATTGATTAATAATACATTATAATTAATTAATTGCCTCAATGTCTCAAGTAATTTATATCATCAATGACTTTTAAACTAAAGTATAATTTTTTTTATAATATATTAAAGCTAAGGATTACTTGATCTTACAATAAAGGGATTATGCTCTAATCGTTTATTCGTATTTGATATACTCAGTGATTACAGTAGTTTTTTTTAAATAATTGGAATTAATTAAGGTTAAAGTCGATTAGTACATTTGTTGTAATCACTGAAAAAGTTTAGCTTTTTATAAATATAAATTAGAATTAAATAGCTAAATGTCATTAACACTTTATTCTAGTATTTTAATCTGTTATATCTTCCATAATAATGTATTTTACAGCTCGCTTTTAAACCAAATAAATATGAATTTTCGCTTTCTATTTTTACTGCCTCTTTTTTTATGTTCTACGTTTTTATCAAGTCAAGAATTAAATTACAGTACAATTGACAATTCTCTGATTGAAGAAATTGAAAATAGTGGTAAAACAAATTTTGATATATATATCATCCTTGAAGATAAAGTGGATGTTGAAAGTCTTGATCAGCAACTTACTGAAGCGCGTGTAAGTCCTTTAGTAAGATCAAAAACAGTTCTTACTGCTCTGCAGTCTAAAGCTAAATCATCACAAAATCAGCTAATTGATGAAATGATCAAAAATAAAAACGTTGTGGGGCAAACAATTAATTCTTACTGGATTGCTAACGTTATTTTTTTTACGGCTAACAAAAAAGCTATTGCTGAACTTAGTAATGATAGCAGAATAGAATTTATCGGTCTTGATGGAGAGTTGAGACTAGAAGAAAGTATTGATGAGAGACCGTCAGTAGTAGAACCTGATGGAGTAGAAAGTGGACTAGATGCTATTAATGTTAGACCCATGTGGGAAATGGGATACACTGGGTATGGTCAATTGGCTTTAGTAGCCGATACTGGTATTGACCCGACGCACAGTTCCTTTGCAAATAGATATAGAGGAAATACGAATGGTGACGACGAAGGATGGTATGCCTTTACTGGTCAAAACGATTCTCCATTTCAATGCGGAGATCATGGGACGCATGTCCTCGGGACCGTTCTTGGATTGGACATTGCTACAAGAGACACTATTGGTGTAGCTTTTGATGCACAGTGGATGGGCTCGGCAAACCTATGCGGTGGCGGAACACAAAGTAATGTAGGAACTTTTGAATGGTCTACAAATCCGGATGGAAATCTAGATACTGTGGATGATATGGCTGATGTTATCAACAATAGTTGGTGGGATCCATCTGTTTTGGGTTCAGATTGCAATAGCATCTATCGAGATGTTTTAATTGCTTTGGAAGCCGCAGGTGTAGCGGTAGTATTTAGTGCAGGAAATTCAGGACCCTCACCAGAGAGCATAACTTCGCCAAAAAATATCAATGTCGATTTGGTGAATACATTTACTGTAGCTGCTTTAAATGCTAATTCTAACAGTTTGCCCATCGCTAATTTTTCTAGCGTTGGACCTTCCATTTGCGGTGGAGAGGGTGCATTACTTATAAAACCTGAAGTAGCAGCTCCTGGTCAATCTGTTAGATCAGCAGTACTAGAAAATGATTATGGATTTAAGTCTGGAACTTCCATGGCTGCACCGCACGTGTCAGGGTCCTTAATCGTATTAAAGCAGGCATTTCCGGATGCAACCTCAAGAGAATTAAAAATGGCATTGTATCGCTCTTGTAGAGATTTAGGAGATCCAGGCGAGGATAATGTGTTTGGAGCAGGTATTATTGATGTCTTTGCTGCCTACCAATATATGATAGATGAGGGTTTTGTACCTGTACCAGCTATTTCATCTGAGCATGATGTGATGGCTTTGAATTTGATAACTGATCCCGTAGAATGCGATGGTACCTTGTCAGGTGAATTCAGATTCTTGAATAATAATGCAGATACACTGAGAAGTCTTGATATAATGGTATTTGTAGATGGTGCTATAGATGAAGATTTAAGTATGGAGTGGACAGGTATGGTGGGGCCAAACGAGATAGGGTCTATTTTTCTTAATCGTGATGCATTTACTGAGGGGGTTCACAACATAGAAATAGTAATTTCTAGCCCCAATGGAATGACGGACGAAAGAACGTTAAACAATTCTACTTCAAGAGAAATAATTATATCTGAGAGAATGCAACTTGCCAATATTGAAGTAGAGAATCAATCAACCTGCAATGAATCTGCTACCTTGGTAAAAACAGATTTTGATGGCGAAGGAGTAGTGCGATGGTATGATAGTCTTGAGAATGGAAATCTACTTGGTGAAGGAAGTCAATTTGCATTAACTCTTCAAGATTCACAAGCCACTATTTATGCAGACTTGCTGAGATACTCTAGATCTGGGAAGTCTCAAGTTGATCCTTCGGATATAACATTGACCAATTTTCAAGACCAAGGAATATCTTTCAATGTAAATTCTCCTCTGCGTATTGTTGCCTTTGATTTTTACTCCGAACAATCGGGTAATATTTTTATTGCTGTAGAGAGCGGTACCAATGGGAATATTTCTCAATTGGACAGTGAGCTAATCAGGTCTGATGGATCTGGATGGCAGACTGCTGACGTGAGTATTAAATTATCTCCAGGTGTCAATTATCGAATGCTATATAAAGATGGGAGTATTGATTTTGGAAGGGCTAGTGCTGGAGGTGGCTTCCCTTATGAGGATGCTGAAGGCTTATTGGAAATTACAGGAGATGAGAGAGGTTCTTTTGTCTTTTACAAATATTTCTTTAACCTACAGGTTGAGTATTCTGATTTTTGTGGAAGAATACCAGTAGAAGTTAATGTTTCTTCATCAGAATTAGAAGCACCAGTTGCCTTATTTGATGCAAATGTAAGCTTAGTCGACTTTGATAATAATCAAGCGGTGAGTTTTAGCAATAACTCTACCAATGCTGTTTCTTATATTTGGGATTTTGGAGATGGAAATACGAGCACAGAAGAGGAGCCGTCTCATACCTATGCTGATCCAGGAGTATATTATGCTAGTTTACTTGTTAAAGGAGCATCGGGTTGCGACGACGCAGCAGTTATAAGGATTGATGTTGTATCTAATGAGAGTACTACTAGTACCACAGATATCGTGACGCAGGCCTCGTTTACTGTAGCGCCAAATCCGGTTTCTAATCGTATCGATTTTATTTCTAATAGTGCTGTCGAAGTAGATGAAATCAAGTTGTATAACAGTGCTGGGCAGTTGGTAGGGATATATCCAGTCAATAATTCAATCAGTCATCATAGCCTTAATGTTAATGGCTTAAGCAGCGGGTTGTACTATTTTATCATTCAAACTGAAGCTGGTATAGAAACCCATAAAGTAGTTAAGTTATAAGCTAAAAGGATTTTAAATAAAAATTCATAAGCTTTTTTTAACACTATAATCATGCACGTTTTGAAATAATGGTCGTTTATTTGTGAATAGTAACGCATTAATAATATTACGTAGTAATGGTTAAGTCTAGGCTTTTTTTGGTATTTCTTTTTTCTTCTATTGTGATGGTCCTTTCTGGTCAAAGTAAACCTGCCCAGAGTGGATTAAGCCCTGAGGAGCGGTATCAAAAGCGCATCACTCAAGATTATTTGGATGGGGTTTATATACCTAAGGATCTCTCTGATGCATTTATACAATTCAATAAACTTATTGAGAAGTCTTCTCAAGAAAAATTTAAATCTGTGCCTGAGGATATCGCAATAGAAAAATTGTATTTTAGTTTTGGAAGGTGGATTAGTTATAATTATGGTTTTAGAGAAGGGTCTAGGTTTTCTGTGTACCTAAATAATTTGGGTATTTATCATCCAGAAGATATGGTCAAATTTGTAATGACTACCTACCATCGAAATCTAAATAATGCCAAGCTCGACGTCAAGCCGCTTCTAGAAGAATTTATTAGTAAGCGAGAAGAAATCAAAAAAGAGCGAAAACTTAAAGGTGAATTGATCTCATCAGAAAAACGAAAGGTAGAGACACATCCCGATTCTCTGAAGCAGAATTAAAGAATCTATTGTAAGATTTCAAATTTATTTTATGTGATTTTTTGTTTGGGCACCTCCCGATGATCCACTACGTTACTATCGGGACCAGGCTATATGTGACTGCGCTATCGCTACGGTCCCGACAGAAAAAATCGGGACTGCTCCTACCGTCGCATCACTCCTATCCTTTGTGCAAGAAGATTGATTTAGCACCTAGCCTTTAGCACCTAGCCTTTAGCACCTAGCTTCTAGCCTCTAGCCTCTAGCCTCTAGCTTCTAGCCTTTAGCTTCTAGCCTTTAGCACCTAGCCTCTAGCAACTAGCAACTAGCATCTAGCTTCTAGCCTTTAGCCTCTAGTCTCTAGCCTTTAGTAACTAGCATTTGCCTCGAGCTTCTAGCCCCTTGCAATAAGTAGTTTGCCTTTTGCAATTGATAATTTTTTCATAGGTTAGTTTAAGTGGTACCAGCCAACAGCTAATTCTACAGCTAGCAGCCAACCACGCGAGAGGCTGTTACGAAAGTTGAAAAGCTATCCCCGAAGGTCATTTGTCACGATTTTTAAAAATGAAAAATCGCGCCAAATGGATTTTATAGAACTATTTACATTGGGTTGACACCCAATGCTATAAGCTTTCACCACTCCGTGGTTTTGCATTATACACATATTGATCTCGCACTAGCTAACTCCTTTGTACTAGGATAAAATTATTCATTTCGTAACACCCTCGCGAGAGGGATATGGAAGGGGCGACTGGATAGACTGTAGCTTTAGCGAAAGGAGAGAAAGGAGCAGTACCACTGGAAGTATGGAAGTGGTACCGAGCGAGCAGCGAGCCTGGAGGAGCCCGACCATTTTATGAGCTTTTCAAGCGAATACAATGGGCTCGCCCTGCTGTACATTTTGAAAATAGTCAACACGCTTAATTAACAATTCTACCTCAATATGTGAATAACTATTCCTGCATCCCCTATAAACAGGCATGGGAGTTGAAGGATGAAATTTAATTGTAACTATATATGTATATAATTCGCAATATGCTAATATTTATTTTACTTTTGACCAAAGAAACGGAAAGCATTACATGAGTAATATAATTACAGAACGATTCATTCAATGCCATGATAAGTTGCGTGAAACGAAGGAAGTCAAGTCTAGTCGGCAATTTGCAAAATCTTTAGATTACCTACCGCAAAGTCTGAGTGAAATCCTAAAGGGGAGGCGAGATGTAACCATCGAACTGCTGCGCAAAAGTGTTGAGGTATATAATATCAATCCTTTCTTTTTGCATCACGGAAAACCACCGATGTTCCTAAAGGGAGATGAAGTGGATGAGGCGATGCGAGTATTGACGGTGGTGTCAGATGTGGACGGCGATGAACGGATACTGCATGTACCTGTACCTGCACAAGCGGGCTATCCATCAGAAATCGGTAATGCGACGTTTATGTCAGAACTTCCTACCTATACCTTGCCAGACTATAAATACAAAACGGGTACGCATCGATCGTTTGATGTAGCGGGAGACAGCATGGAGCCTACACTTTTTGAAGGGGATAAGGTAGTGTGTAGCTATCAAGAATCTAATTATTGGGAGTCTTCAATCAAGGATAATTATGTGTACGTAATCGTTACCAAAAGTGATGTACTGGTAAAGCGGGTGTATAATAAAATAAAAGAGAGTAAATCCTTAGTGCTTATTTCTGATAATGATTTTTATGGGTCATTTATGGTTGATGTAAGTGATATACAAGAAATTTGGTATGTACGTGCAAAGCTGAGTCCTTTCTTACCATCACCGAATAATCTGAATAATATACTACATGGTGAGGTACGGGAGTTGCGCTCGACAATACTCCAACAAAGCAAAATAATAAAAAATCTAAGCGAGACCTTAGATACGTTCATGGCCTCAAAAAGCTAAATGTACAATAAATGAAAATCAAAGGAACTGTAAAATATCAAGAATTGGAAGGTGGGTTTTGGAGCATCATTGGAGATGATGGAGGACAGTATGCACCTATTAGTATGCCAGAGCAATTGAAGCTTAACGGCGCAAAAGTAGTTGTCAAGGCAACTGAATTTGAAGGAGTTTCGATGATGATGTGGGGTACCACTATAGTGATACATTCTTTCCACACTTTGATGCCATAATAGGCATAGACGAGACGAGATTAATTAGTTCTTCAAATTGTTCTTCTTCTATCCCAAGAAAGAAATCAATACGCCTGCTGCAACTGCAGAACCAATCACACCAGAAATATTAGACGACATTGCATACTGAAGAATATGATTTCTACTATCATACTTTAGGGCAATTTCATTGGCTACTCTAGACGCCATTGGCACTGCACTCAATCCAGTGGCACCTATCAGTGGATTTATTTTTTTTGTAGCAAATATGTTGTAAATCTTAGCAGCCATAATTCCCCCAATAATAGAAATGGCAAAAGCTAAGAACCCACCGACTACTATCAATAGAGTCTCACTATTGAGAAAAGTTTCTGCTGTCATAGTAGCCCCTACAGTCAGTCCTAAAAATATAGTTGCTGTATTCATAATAGTTTCTGACGCGGCGATAAACAATCTGTTGGTGTCTGTCCCAATTTCTTTGATAAGATTTCCAAACAAAAGCATACCCACTAAAGGTACTGAAGAAGGTACTAAAATGGCTACCAATAAGGCCAGGACAACAGGAAATATAATTTTTACCATCTTGATATTCTTGATGACGGTTTTGTTAGGGAATTCTTTTTCCTGTTTTTTCATATTGATTTTGATTTCTTTTTCGGACATAGTGAGTTTGACTAAAAAAGGAATAATGACTGGAACCAATGCCATATAGGAGTAGGCTGCAATGGCAATGGGGCCGAGCAGTTTCGGGGCTAGTTTGATAGCTGTATATATTGCGGTCGGCCCATCCGCTCCGCCAATGATGGCTAACGCACCAGCTTCTGCAGGTTTAAATCCGCCGAAGGCCACAGCACAAATTAGGATAGTGAAGATACCAATCTGAGCAGCTGCACCAAAAAAGGCTAACCTGAGATTTCGAAGCATAGGTCCAAAGTCAGTCATAGCCCCAACACCCATGAAAATCAGAGGCGGCAATAAGCCAGTTTTGATTAATGCAAAGTACAAAAGATTCATGATGCCATGTTCTTTGGCGATTTGCAATAAGTGCATATCTCCTACATCTTGTACGACATTCATATTACCTCCTGGTAGATTAGCCAAAAAGAGACCAAATGCAATAGGTACCAATAGGAGCGGTTCGTATCTCTTGTAGATACCGAGGTACAATAGAAAGAAAGAAATGGCCAGCATCAATATTGTGCCTGGAGAACTCACTAGATCTCCAATAGCTGTCATCTCATATAATTGGTAAAAAGTATCCACTTATTTTAGTTTTATGATCACATCATCTTCTTCAATCTCATCTCCATGTCTAGCTACAATTTGTACCACCTCGCCAGACATCTCTGATGTAACAGAGTTGATTACCTTCATTGATTCTATGTAGGCAACCGTTTGACCAGCAGTCACCTTATCACCTACCTTAATGCCTACTTCTCCAGCGTCTTTGGTCAAGTAAAATTTGCCCTCTAATGGAGCTAGTATTTCTTGGAGTCCATCTTCTTGAGGGTAAGCACTGCTAGCGCTTTCTACTGGCACTGCCACGGCATTATTGTTAGATGGCGCCTGTGCGTTGGTTTCTGTTTCATCATAGCCTATTGCTACCTTGAAATTTTCTCCATTGATGTTAAGATTCAAAGTCTTTGGTTGGAAAGGAACAACCGGTCCAGCAAAGGTAGTTGCCGCTGCTCCAGCTACTGCACCTGCCGCAACTGCTGGTGTGGTATTTGGCGATGCTTTTGCCTCTTTTCTCTTTGCAAGATCTTTGAGAAAGTTTTCTTTTGCTTTGCCACTCTTGTAATCTTCATACTGCTGCGGATGCATTGCATACTCCATAAGTTCTTCATCATCCTTACCGTAATCCCAGCCTTTTTCATCCATCTTAGCCGCGAAAAGTTCTAACTCGTCTGGATAGAGATCTTGAGGAGTACCATTGAAAAATTCTCTATTTTGAGCTTGGGCTAAGTCCATGATTTCTTTCCCTAGTGGACCAAGCAATTTACCTGACTTGCCCAATAGCATACCCCATGTATTTTCATCAATCATGCTCCAACGCCTCTTTCCTTTTATGGTCCCCATTACGTTCATCAAGGAAACGTTTTTCACATATTGACTAAAAGGAGTTACTAGGGGAGGGTATCCCAATTTTGGCCATGCGTATTCGACCTCCTTAAACAGCTTGATCAATAACTCGTCTTGTGAGATATCTGGTTTTCCATTTTTCTTTAGCCATTTATTAATACTGGCTAGATTTTTTTCTAAATCTGCCATTAATGAACCCATCATTCCGCCTGGTAAACCTGGGCCAATGAGTAATGAATTCATATATCTATTTTTCTGATTGATGTAGTAGCCGAGAAAATCATCTACAAAAGATTGGGTAAGTCCTCTTACATGCATGTAAGCTTCTGTATCCACTGTAGGTAGGCTGAATCCGGCATCTTTGAGCATGGCGTGAATGGTGAGAAGATCAGCATGTCCAGTACCCCAAGATAGTGGTTCCATTCCTACATCAATAATGTCTGCACCAGCTCTCGCGGCTTCTAAAGAAGAGGCTACTGAAAGTCCTGGTGTAGAGTGTCCATGATATTGCACCAAAATATTTGGATGACGTTTTTTGATTCCAGCTACAATCTTACCCACTGATACTGGTCTTCCAATACCAGCCATATCTTTGATACAGATTTCTTGCGCTCCCAGATCTAAATATTTGTCAGCTAGGTCAACATAATAGTCAACTGTGTGAAGCGGAGAGAAGGTAAGACTCAAGGCAGCTTGAGCAATCATTCCACCTTCTTTCGCAAACTTGAAAGAATTGGCTAGGTTCTGCGGATTGTTAAGACCATCGAAGGATCTAGATATGTCCGTACCTTGTTTTTTCTTTACTTTAAACATTAGCTTTCTAACGTCAGCTGGTACTGGACTCATCCGTATTCCATTCAATCCTCTCTCGAGCATTTGAGTTTGTATTCCTGCATCGTTAAATGGCTGTGTCCACTCTCTCACTGCTCTGTTTGGATTTTCTCCATACAATAAGTTGACTTGCTCAAAACCACCTCCGTTAGTCTCCACTCTAGCGAAGCATTTCATATCTACGATAGGTTGGGCAACCTTATTAAGCTGATCTACCCTTGGAACATATTTTCCGGCAGACTGCCACATATCTCTATATACTAAACACAATTTTATTTCTCTTGACATGGTATTTTATTTAGGCTCTTTAATTCTGACTTTCTTTTTCGATTTTCAATATGGTACCTTTCCCTTGTGTAACTATTTCAACCGTGCTCACTAGAGCAGCCAATTTTTTCTTTTCTATAAAGCTTGAAGAATTCAGCGATTCATTAAGAAGAGGGACAAAGTCACGCCTTTGTATTTTTGTCTTCTGGGAGACTGGTCCGTACTTGTTAACCATCAAGATGAGCAACTTTCCTGTCAACACTACTAAGCTAAGAACAATAAAGACTGTAATCATTCCGACTAGCAGTACAAGAAGGGCATGTTGTATTTCTGAATTCATTCTCTTTTTTTAGGATGCTAAAAGTAAGAAATGTTAACTAAAGCATCTTAACATTTGGTCTAAAATACTCGATCTTAATTAAATATATTATCGTAAGGCAACAGCTAAATTATACGATCTCAGCTAAGACATTCAAATTTCAAATTAGCCTTTCATTTAGAGGGTCTTATCATACTTTATTTTGCTCAATTGTAGTATTTTCGCGAAAATTTCGAGATAAATGAATTCAATTCGTGTTTTTAAGTTCGGTGGGGCTTCCTTAAGAGATGCATCACAAGTTGAAAATGTAGTATCGATTATCGAAAGATATAAAGAGCAAAAACTTATGGTTATCGTCTCTGCCATGGGTAAAACAACCAATCAGATGGAAGAGGTTGTAAAACATTTTGATAATAAAACAAAAGCACTTGAAAAGCTTGATATAGTCAAGCAAAATCATTTGGCAATAATAAGGGACTTAGGTCTATCCAAAGATGACTCGTTGCTAAGTGACATAAATGATTTGTTTGTTGAAATTGATTGGGCATTAGACGAACCGGGTCAAACTTATGACTACAACTATGATCAAATAGTAAGTATAGGAGAGCTTTTGTCCTCCAAGATATTAACCGCTAAGTTGAAGCAAAATGGAGCTAGCATTTCATGGTTAGATGCTCGTGATGTTATTATCACTAATGATATTTATAGGGAGGGATGGGTAGAATGGAAAAGAACAAAAGAAAACATAGCCACTAAAGTAAAACCATTGTTTAATGAGGTTGATTTGGTTGTAAGTCAAGGTTTTATTGGCTCAACTAATGAAAATAATACTACCACGTTAGGTAGAGAAGGGTCTGATTATTCAGCTGCTATTTTTTCATACGGATTAGACGCAGAGGATATGACTATTTGGAAAGATGTGCCTGGTGTACTGACTGGTGATCCACGAAAAATTAGGAATGTAAGTAAGCTTGACAATATTAGCTACAGGGAAGCTATTGAGATGACCTATTATGGAGCAAAAGTAATTCATCCAAAAACTATAAAACCTCTACAAAACAAAAATATTTCACTTTATGTAAAGTCTTTTATTCATCCAGAAGGAGAAGGAACTTTAGTATCGAGTGAGGTGGATACCCAGTATCCACCCATTGTAGCTATAGAGTCAGAACAGGCAATTATAAGTATTAGTACGCTAGATTTCTCATTTGTAGCAGAGCATCACTTGAGCTATCTGTTTCAAGAATTTGCCAAGCATAGAATACAAATAAATATGATGCAAAATTCTGCAATAAGTTTCTCTGTTTGTGTAAATGATATAGATGATAGGGTTATTGCATTTACGGAGCAAATAAAAGGCTCCTTTAAGACTAAGGTTGAACGAAATCTTGAACTTATCTCAATTCGTCACTACCAAAAAGATCTGGTAGAAAACATGAAAAGGGGTAAAATAATCAAATTAGAAGAGCGTAAAGGGGATATGACACAATTTGTAGTCGAAGACATACCGCAAATGGAAAGAATTTGAACTTCATTTGTAACAAAATGAGCTAGTTGCATATATAATATAGTAATATATTAAACCATGAAACTAAATGAAATTAAGATTGGAAGGACTAGATCTAGTTTTTTTACAAGAATACAAAAAGATAAGCTCGAAGCCGGAATCCAAATTTTTCATAAGGTATTGAATAGCAAGAACTTTAGAGAAAATATACTTCAATTTCATTGGACAAATAAACAAAACAAGAGATTCCATAGATTTTACCATGCCAATGGTTTATCTAATCGCCAGATTGTAGATAGGATTCAAAATTATTTAGACTACTTCAATACCCTTGGAATCCCTTCTCAACTAGTCATACTACCCTATAACAGTAGAAAAGAGATATTGAGTTACAATTCAATCAATAAACCAATTGTTTGGGTATCATTAAATTGTATTAATAATGAGTGGTATACTCCTATCCATATAGCTTCTGCAATTTGTCATGAATTAGCAATTCTGCTAGATTTGGATAGCGCAGTAGAGCAAACCGTCAATCCAGAATATAGAACCTATTCTGCTCCAAATTATCTAGGGTGGCTAACTATGCAGACGGCTAAATTATGGAAAGATAATATAACTGATATAGGAGATGCATTTCGGATTATTGATGAAAAACAATATAATTATTTCCCGACAAGTACTATTATGGGAAATATTTATGCTAAAACAATATCACATTCCCAAGCAAACTTTGATAGCTTGATCTCTACATTGCTTTCAGAACAAGAGACTCTATTTGAATTACAAGATACCCTAACAGTTTCTGAAACGACAAGATTGATTTGTATAGAAGAAGTCTTACTTAAGCTTACATCTCTAAAAAATCAACTGGCAGATTGTTCTTTGGATGGATCGGAGTTGGACTATCAATCTGCTCATGTAAGAATAGGCAACTCTAGGAGAACTGATAGCTGAGAATAGTTATTTCATAAGCTTAGTTTCCCACCTTTACATTGCCATAATTATTAGTTTTGTCACACTCTTGGAGTACATTGAATGGGTCTAAATTGATAATTACATACGGAGTAAATCTCGTCATCTTGCGAATATCAAGTTTGATAGTGCCCGTAAAGGTGCTGTTCGGGTATAAACCATTATCCTTAGTGTAATCTACGAAACCACCTCCTAAAGGTAATGCTCCTCGGCTAATTTTTTCAGAGGAAGAAAGAAATGCTCGCAATGCAATTCCTTGACCATTTTTATTCTTGGTAAGGTAGGCTGGTCCTTTTCCCTGATTGGTTAGAGTATACTCAATGGTAACCCAGTTTTTATTTTTCTTGAGGACGTTGATATTATTTAAAATAAGGTCAGGACAAACTTCTTTCTCTGCGTATGAATTTTTTGAAGCCTCTACACTTGCTCTAGTGTCAAACGCAACGCCGTCATCATTTTTAGATTTATTATTTGAATTACCAACTCCTAATGACTCTAAAATGGCTTTTTCATCTTCTTTTTGAGAAGCTTTTTCAAATTCGTATTCATCTTGCTTAGCCTTTTCTCTTTCCTGTCGCTTAAGCTTTTGTCGCTCAATTATAGAAAGTTTCTCCTTCTTTTGTATCACAGAAGTTTCAATAGCTATATCCTCCTCTTTAGCCATTTCTTTGTCCTTCATTTTTTGAGCTTCTATCTCCTTATTTTTTAAGGCAAGCTCCTTTTTTTGTTTCTGTCTCAGTTCAATAGCTGCCATTTCTTTGTCCTTCATTTTTCGAGCTTCTATCGCTTTATTTTTCAATTCAAGCTCTCTGCTTTCTGTAGCCGCTATTTCTTTCGATTTTCTTTCTTTGTCTAAATCAATTGCTGACTTTTTGTCATCTACCTTTGGTATTTCTGGCGAGTTTTTCTTTGGTGCAGCTGTGGCATTTGTATTTGTAGTTTTTGTTTTGGTGTTTGTTGCTATTTCAGCAGTTTTATCTTTTGGAGATATGTTTGATTTTTTCTTTTTGCTCTTCGCGAATAAGGAAGGAGTTGGATTTAATTTTTTATCTGTTGTCTTATACTTTAATTCTGCAGCTTTACTATTTCTCTTCTTTGGCGTGTATGCTTTGGAGTATCTGCTTCGCTTTTTAGTAAGTTGCTTATACAAAGATTCATTGCAAGGAAGACTGAATCGTATATTCCGTAGGATTTTACCATTAGGGATTATGATATTTTTATTGATAAGACTTGTACGGATTTCATTTTCGAGGCCATTGATGCTGCTCCTATAGAAAGATTCTTCAAATTTGATTTCCATTTCTTGAGGCACGGAATTAAATTCAGATAAATCTATTGGCTTTCGTCCTGTATTAAATGCATTTAGACTGACGGAAATTTCGTCAGGTTGTACATCCTCAATATTGATGGAGGTCATCAAGACTCTATAGTGGATAAGACTTTTAGGCTTTGGACTAGTCTGAGAATATAGGTTGACTGCAGTAAAAGCAGCCATTATAACAGTAAGTAGTATTCGACTAAGCATGATTGGTATATAGTTTTGCGAAATCAATACGCTGTTATTGATTTACGAATAGTTTTAACGTAAAGTATAGGTCAATAATTATTCCGCATTTCATCAATCTATGATTTGTAAAGGCCGGTCAATACTTCCTTCTAAAGATATAAAGGTCTCAGTTCGCTGAATACCTCGTATTATCTGGATTTTATTGGATAACACTGACCTCAAGTGGTTCGTATCTTTACAGACAATTCGGGCAAAAATGCTGTAATTTCCAGTAGTATAATGAGCACTGACAATTTCTGGAATCTCTTTCAACTGCTCTGTAACTTCTTCGTACATAGAGCTCATTTCTAAGAACATTCCTACAAAAGCGGTAATATCATAACCTAATTTTGTATGATCTATTGCTAAATGAGCACCTTTTACTACTCCTAATTGCTCCTTTAGCTTCTTCATTCTAACATGAATGGTGCCCCCTGAGACAAATAGCTTCTTCGCTACTTCCGTATAGGGCATATCTGCATTTTCTAGCAAAGTGGCCAAAATGTCTCTATCAAGTTTATCAATCATATTTATACAGATTTATATTTTAGACGTAAAAAGTGGATATGACTATTCAATTTAGCAATTATAATCACATAGAAAAGTATGTCAAGGGCATATTTTATCCGCAATAACTACAAATAAATCTCTATTTGGAGTTGATTCCGTCTATTATTGATGTATTTTTGAGGTATCACATGCAATTAGAAGAAAAAAAGAATAAAATTAACGTTTGGTTACCCTTACTGCTTTCTGTTATTATGTTAGGTGGAATGCTTGTAGGTGCAAAATTGCAACCTCCTGTACAAGAAACAAAAATTGTTTTTGAGAATACAGACGGCAAGATTAAATCTGTTGGCCAAGGACGGGTAGAAGAACTTATTCGCTATATACAAGCCAAATATGTAGATACCATTAATACAGATGTTTTGGTGGAAACCGCCATCACTTCTCTTTTTAAAGATCTGGATCCTCACTCGGTTTATTTGACTGCAAGCCAAGTCAAAAAAGCAAATGAGCAATTAGAAGGAAGCTTTGTAGGAATTGGTATCGAATATCTTTTACTAAAAGATACTATTGTTGTTCTCAATTTGATAGAAGGAGGCCCAGCTCAAGAAATGGGCATACAACCTGGAGATAAAATAATTGATGCGGTAGGTTCTGAATCGAAGTTATCTACAGATGATGAAAATGATGGCCTCATATCAAAACTCAGGGGTGCCTCTGGTTCGAAAGTGAAACTAACCGTATTAAGAAATGGAGAAAGTAAGCCATTAAATATAGAGGTGACAAGGAATAGAATCGTGGTAAGTAGCGTCGATGTTCATTACATGTTAGATGATAATACAGGATATATAAAACTCAATAAATTTAGCGCTAACACCTTAACTGACTTTATGGATGCTTTAAAGGATTTAGTGGATAATCATCAAATGGAAAATCTAGTATTCGATCTACGTCAAAATGGGGGAGGCTATTTGCATGAAGCAATAAAAGTATTAAACCAAATCTTTTCAGAAAAGGACCAAAAGTTGGTATACACGATAGGAAAAAATGTAAAAAAAGAAGAATTCTTTACGGCTGGAAGGAACATATTTGATATCAACAAGGTTTGCGTCTTAATCGATGAAAACTCTGCCTCAGCTAGTGAGATAGTCGCTGGTGCTATTCAAGATTGGGATAGAGGTTTGATTATTGGTAGGCGTTCTTATGGTAAAGGTTTAGTCCAAGAACAATTTGATTTGAAAGATGGATCTGCCTTGCGGCTAACGGTTGCTAGATATTATACTCCGGCCGGCAGATTGATTCAGCGGGACTATGCTGAAAAAAGTGAATACGATAGTTATCTTAAGAAGAGAATCGATTCTGGAGAGTTTACCAATAGTGATCAAGTGGTTATTTCTGATACAAGCAAATTTTATACTGCAAATGGTAGAGAGGTTTATGCCGGTGGTGGTATTACTCCAGATGTTTATGTTCCTTATGATTCGCTTCTTTTAGATGCTTATTATCAAGAGTTAAGTTCTAGTTTGACAAAGTTTGCATTTAAGTATATTTCAACAAATGAAATCAGGCTAAGTGAAACTGAATTCATCCAAAATTTTCAATTAGATGATTCTGTATTAACTTCATTAATATCCTTTCATGCATTAGAATCAAAAGAGAATATGAAGAAAGATGCACCACTAAATGATACCATCGAAAAGGCACTCTTAAACGCTTTAAAAGCAAGAATAGGAAAGCAATTATTTGGTGATCTAGCGTTTTATAAAATTCTTCATAGAGAAGATCCTGTCATAAAGGTCGCATTAGATGCACAGAAGTCTTATTCTCAGCTTACTCAAAAGCAATAGATTCTCTTGTGTTATTTAATACTTATTGCCTTTATATTTTCAATATCAAACTTTCATAGGGCATGAGTTCATAGGCTTCAGCTAGACCTGGTATATTTACTTTTGATTTGTTCAGATTTATCCAGGCATTGAATTTTACTTCTTTATTAATGGTGATCCGAAAAAAGTCAGGATTTACTTCTTGGCAGTTTATTATTTCTGCATCCCTATAAGCTAGTAGCCCTTTAATTTCTTCAATTGTATTCAAATCGTACTGCCCCCAATCGTCAGAACTAAAGATTTGATTTCCAAACAATACTTGAACCAGCATGATGGTATACTGTTGCTTTGCATCTAGTTTATGTTCCTTCTCCCGCATGATAAATACGTCAGGGTCATTTACAAATACCGTTCTATCTAGATGTCTTCTGTTAATAACAGTTCTTAATGCAGCAATGGTAGATACACGTTCTCTTTTTCGTAAAAATTTGAGCAAGCTATGTTCCCATGCAGTATGTATGTCGGGACCGATTCGGCAGTAGGTGCTTTGATTGAAGGTGCTTCCTAATGGCACACCACAGGCAAGTAGCTTGTCTTTACCCGTCAATTGATTTAAAAAAGTCATGGCCTCATACATCACCTGTCCTTTGGTTTTATTGCGAGGTGGAGCGATGCAGGCTGCAAATAAAAAGTCGGCCTTGATCAATTGATAGCCCCACTTATTTAGTATAGTATAAAAAACTTCTGTCAGATAATCCTTCACCTGCTTATGATATATGTCCAGGGCATAGTACCAGCCACCCCACAGTGGATTGTATCCGGCCCGAAGTGGATTTCCTTTTTTATCCTTTAAAATCCAATCTTTATGATTTGTAAATAGTTTTGAACTTTTACTACACACAAAAGGAGCAAGCCAGATGCCTGGTGTTAATCCATGGGAGGCAACTTGAGCAGATATTTTTGCCATACCGTTTGGGAAAGCCTTAGAGAGAGTCAACCAATCTCCAATTTCAGATTGATACCCATCGTCGATTTGAAATATTCTATCTGTTTCATTCATCGGCGATTCATTAGTTTTCTCCGTAAAGGCTAATAGATCTTTTAGTATTTTCTCCTCTGTTATGTTATTGTAATGCCTGTACCAACTGGTCCAGCCAAAGCTTGGTTGTAGTGATTTTGGTGAGGTACCAATGGCCCGGAAATAGCCGTCAAAAACCTCCTGTTCTCTTCCTGTATTCATGTAAAGATTAAAAACTGGAAAGCTATGATTTAATTCAATATCATCACACATTTTCGTGATTCGCACTAATCCTTCAGATGTGTCATATTCAATTAAGCTGAATGCAGTGTTTTCTTGTGTGCTAGCAAAAAGGTGAAATTGATTATTGCGCTGTATATATCCATAGGTCCAAGAGTATAAGTTAGGCGCTGCAGCAGAAAACATATGCTCATCTCCATAGTATTGAAAATATGGTTTTGCAATCCTTCTTAGCCTTGGAATCTTTTGGTCAATGGTGTATAATTTACTTTCTGACCAAGACTGAAAACCATTACAGAACAATTTGTCATCAGCAGTAAAGGAATAAGGAATCTCGACTACGACTCTTGATAACTTAATGCTTTGTTTAGGATGCAAAAATAGGCTTAACTTACTGGCTTGCTTTTCCGAAATCACTTTATAGTCAAGATACAGCTCTTCATAAAAGCTCATCTTATTAGGTATTGGTTCAACTGAGACGTTATTGTAGTATACCGTGCATTTCATTTCCAACAAATATAGTGTTTGTCGGTAGAACCAAAAAGATATGTGAATTATAGTTCTGAGCCTTTGCTTATTCCCTTAAGAAAATCAATTCCTCATTTGGACTTAATCTTACAATAGCTGAGGGAGGCAAGAAGTTGGAATCATTTTGACGATAGGGGATAGTAAAGTCAACTTTAGATATCACACTTGAAGTAATTTCTCCAAAATTTTTAGGAAATGCTTCATTACTAATATTAGCTGAAGTGGCCACGATTGGTTTTCCGAAGGATTGTATTAATTCACGACAGAAATTGTCTTGAGGAATACGAATACCAATAGTATTGTCCTTTGATATTACATTTTTTGGTAATCCATCTTGATGGTCATAAATGACTGTGATAGGGCGCGTATGGTATTGGAGTAAAGTCTCTAATTTTGGGTGAACATGCATGACATATTTTTTAATCATGTCTATGTCAGAGGCTAAAACAATTAATGGTTTAGATTTGTCTCTCTTTTTGAGAGAATAAACCTTGTCTACTGCAGTTTCATTGGTAGCGTCGCACCCAATACCCCAAATGGTATCTGTAGGAAATAGAATGGTGCCACCCTGCCGCAACACTGAAAGGCTTTTTTCAAAATGGTCGATGTCAATCATTTAAATAATTGTGCGCGTTTTACATAATTAAATTTAATTTAGGTCGATTATATTAAAAACGACCATACATATGTTATATTTAACGAGTATCTTTAGGTAATAATTACTTGATTGGTAATATTTATATAAGGTTTTAACCAAAAACTATATTTCACAAAAATATGCACTCTTTTTCTATACTAAGAACTTTTTTACTGCTAACCTTTATTTTGATGCTTCCAAGGCTTGGAAATGCTGCACATATTGTTGGTGGAGAGATGACATACAGGTGCTTAGGAAATGATACCTATGAATTTACCCTATTGGTATATAGAGATTGCCAATCCCAGGGTGCTCAATTTGATAGTTTTGGTGGAGGCCTTCCAGGTACCGTAACCATTTTTAATGGGAATTCTATTTTCGCTGATGTGCTGTTGGATGCTCCTATAATCGAAGATATTCCACCCAATCTTTCCAACCCCTGTTTGACTATTCCCGATGATGTCTGTGTAGAAAGCGGTAGGTATACCTTTACAAGAGAGCTACCTAGATCTGATCTATCTTACACCGTTACTTATCAAAGGTGCTGTCGAAATGGGACGATAAATAACATATTTTTACCAGGGAGCACAGGATCAACATATACCATCGAGCTTACCCCTTTTGCGCAAGAGACTTGCAATAATTCTCCTGTTTACAATGATTTTCCTGAAATAATTATTTGCTCTAATGAGCCATTAATATTTGATCATAGTGCTACAGATCCAGAAGGAGACCAACTGGTATATAGTTTTTGTTCTCCTTTTGAAGGAGGAGGTTTGAATGGAACAAATGGAATGGGTCAGTCTACTGATTTGAATGGTGTAGCTCCAAATCCAGATGCACCACCACCATACAATGATGTGAATTTCGTGGCCCCGAATTTCACTTCTCAGTTTCCTTTAGGAGGAGAACCCCGGATTACTATCGATCCTTCCACTGGCCTAATTACTGGGACACCTTTGATTAATGGACAGTATGTGGTTGGAGTATGTGTTGAAGAGTTTAGGAATGGGGTGCTATTAAGTACAGTACAAAGAGATTTTCAATTCAATGTAGAAAGCTGTATTGCAGCGGTTAGAGCGGATATAGTGGAGGATGTTTTATTGGGAGATAGATCTTTTTTAGTAAACGTTTGTGGTCAAGATGGCTTTCAGTTCCAAAATCAAAGCATTGAATTAAGTAATATTGATGAGTTTTTCTGGGATTTTAATACAGGTCCAAATGGTGAGATTGAACGATTTGAGGATTTTGATCCCTTTGTTGTTTTTCCAGATACGGGCCAGTTTATGGGGGTTCTTGTTCTGAATCCTGGTGAGATATGTGGAGACACAGCTGAAATATTTGTCAACGTATTCCCTGATATTGTTGCAGATTTTGACCTAGATTTTGATACCTGTGTGATTGGACCAGTTACCTTTAGTGACAGCAGTTTTACAGGGGCCGATATGATTACAGATTGGGATTGGAATCTTGATGATGGAGAGTTTTCCTCAGAACAAAATCCAGTGATATTATATGATGTACCTGGAATAAAGGATATTAGCCTTATTGTAGTGGATGAAAATAATTGTGAAAGTAGAATGGATACTTCCTTTAATTGGTCACCGATACCTTCTGAGGTCTTAGTCCAGCCCACATCATTTATAGCTTGTGCTCCGGGTGGCTCCGTGACTTTTAATAATCTCACGTCACCAATAGATTCCACGTATGATGTATTATGGAATTTTGGGGATGGCGGTACGAGCACAGAAATTAGCCCAACCCATGAATTCACAAATGTCGGGACATTTAACGTTTCGGTTAGAATTATTTCGCCTTTCGATTGTGAAATTAGTGAGACCTTCAACAATTTTATTTCTATTCGACAGGGTCCAACGGCGGACTTTACCTTTGGCCCTGATCTCATTACCAATCTGAATCCACAAGTTTTCTTTACCGACCAGTCTTCTTCAGATGTAGTAAATTGGCAGTGGGACTTTTCAGGACAAGGCGCTTCGAGGGATCAAAATCCATCCTTCATCTTTAGAGATTCTGGTTTACAGGAAATTGTTTTGCTAGTTACTGCTGAAAACGGCTGTGTAGATACCGCCTTTGCGACTGTAGATGTGGTTCCTTTTGACAGCTTTTTCTTGCCAAACGCGTTTACACCTAATAATGATGATCGTAATGATACCTATCAAGGCGTTGGAACGCTGGAAAATATTAGCGACTTCAATATGAAAATTTGGGATAGATGGGGAGAATTGATCTTTGAAACAAACAGTCAGTTTATTGGATGGAATGGTCAAAAAAATAATGCTGGCCCTGATCTCCCTAATGGTGTTTATGTCGTTTTGGTAACCTATGAAAGTGCAAGAGACGGGCAGCGACAACTCAAGGCGTATGCAACTTTAATTAGGTAAATAAATTTTTACTTACAGATAGCTATATTGTATAAAATATAGTATATTTGCGCTTCATAACAAAGAAGGATTTATTCCTTCAAAAATATCTTAATAATGGATGCGATAAGATTCGTTCACGAACAGTTGGAAACAAAGAGAGAATTACCAGAATTTAAGCCTGGAGATAATATTGTAGTGAGCTACAAAATTATTGAAGGAGCTAAAGAAAGAATTCAGGATTTTAGAGGGAATGTTATACAAATCAATGGTAATGAGTCCACTAAAACCTTTACTGTTAGAAAAATGTCTAATGGTGTAGGGGTCGAAAGAATTTTTCCTATGTATTCTCCAAACATATCCGAAATTAAGGTGTTAAAAAGGGGCAAGGTAAGAAGAGCAAAATTATTTTACTTAAGAGCCCTTACTGGTAAAAAAGCTAAAATTAAAGAAAGAAAATATACCAAAAAATAAATTTTTGTGTATATTTACGACATAAAATAAATAAGATATATAATAATCTATAAAGAACTTTCTTGGGTTAGACTCTAGTTTTTGTTGGCGCTCCCTAGCAGGAAACCTCTCGGTTTCATAGCTAGAGGAGCGTTTTTCATTTAATTCTTCTCTTAAAAATACCCACCATTCACCATTCACCATTCACCATTCATCATTCACCATTCATCAAGCTCTACTCCTCAATTGCCTGGGCAGTATTACGTAGTATGCCTTGACAATATTCCATCAATTCATTAGCTCTTTTTACTTTTTTCGCTAATTGGTCAACCGCAACTTCATCTGCTTTCAGCTCATCCAATATAGCCTGTAGTTCCTGAATAGCCTCTGTATAATTCTTAATCTTTGCCATATTATTGAATTTTACTTTTTTGTTTTCCAGTATAAAATTGGGTTTCTACGATATCACCTTTGCGTAAAGACTTTGCATCTGTTACTACTTTACCTTTATCCGTGTAAGTAATGGTAAATCCTCTTTTAAGTGTATTCTCAATACTCAATAGAGATACCGTTTGCGCGAGCTGCTCTAACTGCATAGAAGCCTGTTGCAGCTTATTTTTAGTATAGATATCAATTTGCTCTTTCGTATTCAATAGCAACTGCTTAGCCGATTCTAAATTGTGCTTTGTAAGAGAAATCAACTCTGACTGAATTCTTTCCATAGTTAGACTATGATTTTGCACTTGCTTTCTTGCTAGCAGGTGCACCTCTTGATTCATCTGTACGATGCGACTCTCTACCTCAAGATTTCGATTTAGGATAAAGCTCGCTACCGCGGTAGGTGTTTTCAGAGACCTATGGGATACCATATCCGCTATTGTCTCATCTATTTCATGGCCTATGCCTGTCAATACGGGAAGCGCGCACTTTGCAATAGCAGCGCTAATGGCATAACTATCAAAAGCAGCCAAATCTAATTTAGAGCCACCACCTCGTATCACGCATACCACATCATATTTTGTCCAATCTACCTTTGCCAATTGGTCTAGAAAAGTCATTTCTGTGTTTACGCCTTGAACAGCAATCTGGAAGAGCTGAATATCAAAGGTATAACCATATTCATTGTGCTCTAAGTGAGTCATAAAGTCCTTCAAGCCAGCTGCTGTACTGGAACTCAGTACCGCTATCTTTTTCAAGATCCAGGGTAGGGGGATAGACTTGTTCTTGTCTACTAGTTGCTCCTTTTGTAGGCGTTGTATGATTTTAGCTCTTTGCAAAGCTAGATTACCATAAGTGAAGTTTTCGTCTACATCGTCAACGACCAACTTCAATCCATATTTCTCGTGAAAGTCAACACGTACGCGCAGCTTCACCTTGAGACCCTGTTTGAGGATTTGCCTCAAGTCACTCGTCTTCGTTTCATTGATACGCGCAAAAGTCTTGGCCCATAGCACTGCGTACGATTGAGCTATTATTTCATCATTGCCTTCTGCTTTCTGTACTAGGTCTATATAATAGTGACCCTTATTGAGGTTAGCCTGGGATATTTCTGCTGTGATCCATAGGGACTCTGGCACATTCAGCGCTACAAAGCGGCGAATGAATTGATTGAGTTCATATAGCGTAAGGTCATCTTGCATAGGCAAAAAAAGAAGGATGCAATCACAAAATGCGACTACATCCTTCTGTGGATTTTTATGATTTCAACAGACTAAGCAAGTACCTGTTTTACCAAATCAGCTGCCTCTTGCAACTGAATAGCAGAGTGTACCTCTAGTCCAGAATTGTCAATAATATCTTTTGCGATATCCGCATTTGTACCCTGTAGTCTTACTATGATTGGCACCTTGATAGCATCACCCATATTCTTGTACGCATCAACTACACCTTGAGCCACTCTATCGCATCTCACGATTCCTCCAAAGATGTTAATCAATATCGCCTTCACAGCAGGATCCTTTAGGATGATTCTAAACGCTTGTTCTACACGAGCTGCATCAGCAGTACCCCCAACATCTAGGAAGTTAGCGGGCTCTCCACCAGATAGCTTGATGATATCCATAGTCGCCATTGCTAGACCAGCACCATTCACCATACAACCCACGTTACCGTCTAGGTTGACGTAGTTTAGGCCGTAGCTTTTAGCTTCTACCTCAGTAGCATCTTCCTCAGAGGTATCTCTCAATTCTTCCAAGTCTTTGTGTCTAAATAGGGCATTTTCATCAAGAGACACTTTGCAGTCAACTGCAATGATTCTGTCATCACCCGTCTTCAAAGTAGGATTGATCTCAAACAATGAAGCATCAGATCCAATAAACGCCTTATATAGAGAGTTGATAAATTTAGTCATCTCCTTAAACGCCTGACCACTAAGGCCTAAATTAAAAGCAATCTTACGCATCTGGAATCCTTGCAATCCTAAAGTAGGATCCACATATTCTTTATGCACCAAGTGCGGCGTCTCTTCAGCCACTTTCTCTATATCCATACCACCCTCCGTAGAGTAGATAATCACATTGCACTTTCGCTCTCTATCCATCAAGATAGACACATAATACTCTTCGCAGGCGTCAAAATCCGGCGCATAAGCATCTTCTGCGATCAGTACCTTATTGACCTGCTTACCAGGTCCCTCCATACCACCTGGAGTTTGAGGCGTCTTGAGCATCATACCCAATATGTTAGAGCTCTCCGTCTTCAGCTCCTCAAAGTTTTTAACCAACTTGATTCCACCACCTTTACCACGACCACCAGCATGGATTTGTGCCTTTACGACAGCCATATCCGACTTTGTGCGCTCTTTTAGCGTGTTGTACGCCGCTTGCGCCTCTTCCGGTGTGTGCGCCACGATACCATCCTGTATCGCTACACCATATTCTTTCAATAGGTTTTTTCCTTGATATTCGTGCAGATTCATCTATTATTATTTTTTTGCAAATGTAGTCTTTTTCGACCAATTATGGTAGCCATTTCTTGATTAGATATCCATCATTTACATATGTATATTACATTTATTAAGCAATATTTTAAAGCTGATAAAATGTGTTCTTTGTCTCTATTAACCCGCTTTAGCTGTTGAAATCGTAGAAAGCATTTATAATTCACAATTTATCATTTATAATTATTTAGGGGCCATCCAGACCCTGATTCCGGCGGGGCCTACATCAGGGCTGGACCGTGTCATCCGCTTTTATCCAATGGCTTGGCTTCTTTAGACAGGGCGTACCCTGTCTCTACTGCCATCGCACCTGACTGCCCACTCCCACGCACCATTGGATACCGCTACTCCCACTTGTCCTTGCGCCCGCTGGGCGACTCGCTTTGGCACCTGCGGTGCGTCGCACTGGTTTGACAACAAACATCTATCTCTTAATACACCACTATTTGGATAAATCTCACCTTCCAATTAGTTTGTTAACGATTGCTTATTTATGATCTTTAGATGGAATTAGACTTCACAAAAAGGTTACTTTGTAAGAACAATAACAGAATGAATGAAATCCACAGCTAGAGATTATTATTACTTGATATGGGGAATTTGCTTCTCATGGTTCATTTCTTACTTAAATGAGACTGCATCGCTTGTAGTCATTATACTTGCCTTGATCTACTTTTTCAGATCACTCAACAAAAAAATACTAATTGCTATTCTGGTTTGTCCTATTTGGTTGATTCCTACCTGGAGTATAGGCTCAGGCGTTAAAGACTATATAGATGGGAACGCAAAATTGCAATTTTATGGACACCCTGGCCCTAATGCAGCAAATGTAGATACAGAATATAGAATGGGGTACAAGGCGATGGGATGCTTAGGAAGTAGTGTCGGCTCTATAAAGAGTAGCCTTTATAATAAGACGGTCAAAACATTAGTTAAGAAGATCGGTTTTCAAAAAGGTACTTATACTGGAGAAATTCCTACAAAAAGCAAAGCGATAAGTTTGTTGACAGATGCTTCAGCAATTTCTTGTCAGATTGAGATTATAAGAAATGATAATCTTGTATTTTGGAAAGATGCCTGTCTTTTGGAAATTAATCTAAGAGAACAGCACGGTATGTTCAGCCAAAGCATAAGAACATCTAAAAGAAAAGAACAAGCAAAAATCTATATCTCAGAAAAATTCGCCATCAACCAATTCAACAAAGACTGGATTTACCTCATCGACATAAAACACAAAAAAATCGTCAACTATTACAATTTAAACATTGAATAATCTAAGGATCTAGATGTCTAGGTGTCTAGCATCTAGCAGAAAGTTTCTTTTATCTATCCATCCTTCATTTTCTTCCTTTTACATTTTACATTTAGAGTTTTGCAGGTTTACATTTTTTTAGCATCTAGCGACAATCTAAAATTCACAATTTATAATGGCTTCAAACGGGATAGGGATGGTAAGGATGGCTTTGCAAAAGACAGTCCGTTAGGACCGTAGCGAACGCGGAGTCCTGCACAGCCCGGTCCGAAGGAATCCCCCAAAACAAAAATAGACGAAATAGCTCATGGAATACCCCCCTGTTGAAACCTTCGTTTATAATTTATAATTCACAATTTATAATTCGCAAAAGTCCTCTATTTGTTAAGGAAAAATTAAAATGTGTACGATGAGCCATTAATTTTGTGTATTCTTAATCATCGCCGCATCCTAAGGGTATAAATAATAATTATGAAGAAGGTAAAATTATTTTTGGTATTGATAGGCTTGGCAGCGGTCTTGGTGTCTATGACAAGAATCAGCAAGACTGTAAACGAGAATCAGCCGAGCGAAAATCAGGAGCAAACAATGGAAGACTACAAAAAAGAATGGCAAGAAATCGAAGAGTTGGAGCGAAAGGGCTTAGTGAAGTCTGCTCTGGAAAAAGTGGAGGCCTTGTATGAGCGAGCGTTCGCAGATAACAATACACCACAAATAATAAAAACGCTTCTACATAGGGAAAAATTTGGATCTCAACTGGAAGAATATGGTTTTGAAAATAGCCTAAGAACACTGGATGAAGAAATTGCTAAATTGGAGGGGCCAGCTGAAGCCCTAGTACACTTTCTGAAAGGGAGATTGCTTAGTAATTATCTACAACAGAACTACTACAAATTTTCTAATCGTACCAATACACCTGCTTTCAAACCAGAAGATTTGGAAACTTGGTCCATCACGCATTTTGTCGAAGAAATAAATAAACATTATAAGCTGGCACTAACTGAAAAATCCTTGCAAGCCTTAGATATAAAAGACTATGCAGTTTTGACCCTTAATGAAAAAAATACGGATGCTTTACGTCCTACTTTGTACGACTTCATCTTGCATCAGATTTTGGATTATTATGTAAGTCCAAATAATTACTTGACTGAACCAGTGTATAAGTTTTATTTATCGGATGAGGAGGCTTTTGGAACGGCGGAGGAATTTGCGTCGCACACTTTTGAGACTCAAGATAGTAGCTCATATTTGTATAAATCAATTCTTTTATTTCAAGAAGGAATGAGGTATCGTATTGCACAGGGTGCTGCTGCAGCACTCTATGATATAGATGAAAAGCGACTCAACTTTGTGTTGCAAAACACTACGCTCGGTGATAAGGGAAAGCGCTATAAAATGGCACTGGACCAACTGGAGCTAGCACATAGAAAAAATAAGGAAGTACATCCGCATGTCCTATTAGCACAAGCGAATATGTACCAAAATAGTAGTACCTATCTAGGAGATGCAAAAAATAATCTCGAAAAAGCGCAGTCTATACTAAAGCAGATAATACAGGAGTATCCAAAATCTACAGTCTTGGCTTCTGCTGAAAATCGAAAGAAAAATATCGAAAGAAAATCGCTTTCTATAAATCTTGAAAAAGTATATCCAAGGAAGGAGAATCTATTGAGTTTAGTTAACTATAAAAATGTAGAACAAGTTTTTTTTCGAATTTATAAACTTGATTCGGGTGAGGAGTATGACTTGAGAAATAAGCGGCAAAATTTACTGCCTACAATACTTGATAAAAAAGTTTTGAAAGAATGGGGTCAGAATCTTCCTGCTTTTGACGATTTCCATATGCATCATACAGAAGTAAAAATAGATGCCTTACCATTTGGGGATTATGTTTTGTTGAGTTCTGAAAGTCGTGGATTCATAAATGGAGAGAATATTATAAGTGCAAACTTTTTTACAGTCTCAAATTTAAGCTACGTGATTACGCCCAATCATCCGAACCATCACATGGTGGTCATGGACAGAGTGTCTGGTCATCCGATACAAGCTGCACAAGTAGAATTGTACAGTCAAGACTACAATCAGGTAACTCGAAGACAAGTGCTTAAGAAAGAGCTTAGTCTAAGTTCGGACAAGAACGGATTCGTGCAAGCAAAACTGGATAGGAGAAATACCTATATGCCAAAAGTAAGTCTAGGAAAGGATGTTTTATTTGTGCAAGATTGGTTATACAAAAACAGAAATAATACACCGCGAGATAGAAATACGGTAAATATATTTTTAGATAGAGCGATATATCGTCCCGGGCAGACCGTCTACTTCAAAGCCATCGCGCACAACATAGATGGAGAATCCCAGTTGCCTGCTTTGTTACCCAATACGAAACTAGAAGTAATATTTAAGGACGCGAATTATCAAGAAGTAGAAAAGTTGAATTTGACCACCAACGAGTATGGTAGCATCCATGGTTCCTTCACCGCTCCGACCGGTGGTTTATTGGGAAATATGAGCATACAAATCCCAGGATACGGTGGTACCAATTTTAGTGTGGAAGAATATAAACGTCCAAAATTTGAAGCAGAATTTTTGCCGATTGAGGAGGAATATGCCTTAAATGAATCCGTTACTATTAGCGGTAAAGCCATTGGATTTGCTGGGAATACTATTGATGGAGCCAAGGTGGCCTATCGCGTTGAGAGAGGGGTAGAATACCCTTATTGGAGATATTCTTATTACAGATCATGGAATAGACAAAACCCTCTAAGAATCAAGACGGGGGAGACTAAAACCAAGGCGGATGGAACATTTAATATAGACTTTGAATTGCTACCAGACCCAGCTACAAAACAAAAA